>JBAYYP010000083.1:0-2740 GCA_041672955.1 Arcobacteraceae bacterium | reverse complement strand
ACAGTACGAGACGGCACTTAACTACTACTTCAAGGTGGAGCTACTGAATAGCAGCAACACCCGTGCCTGGCGTTCAATTGCCTGGTGTGCCTTTCTCTCCCGCAAGTTCGATGTAGCACAAAGCTATTACGCCCGTATCCTTGAACAGAAGCCCAATGCACATGATTATCTCAACGCGGGGCACGTACAGCTCTGCCTGGGAAACAGTGGAGAGACGGTGAATCTCTACCGCCCGTCGCAGGAGTTGGCAGGCAGCTTTGAGAACTTCCGGGAGCTGTTGACAGAAGATGAGGATGAATTGCAGGAGGCAGGTGTGGAACCCAACATCCTACCGATCATCCTCGACGGGATGCGCTACGGCAGTGATCTCTGAACGGTTGTAAAAAAAAGGAACAACAGCCGACTCACCGGTACCAGCCGTTTAGCAGGATCAGCTCATAGGCCTTTTCCGGCACAAAGGCACGCATCTCCCTACCCTCACGAATGCTCCTGCGGATGAAAGTAGAAGAAATCTCTATCATAGGGGCATCAACCAATCGTATACCTTCGCACAACTCTTCCGGAATCACGACATCCTCTCCCACGCGGGGGTAGACCAGCATCGGGAAAGAATGCAAGAGACGTTCATACTCTTTCCAGAGGGGGAGCTGGTTCCAATTGTCCGCACCGATGATGAGCGTGAAGTGCTTATCGGGATGAAGAGAGACGAGGTGGTCCAGAGTGTCAATCGTGTAAGAGGGCCGCGGCAGATGAAACTCCACATCCGACGCTTTCAGGTTACTATAAGGCGCAAGGGCATAGCGCACCATCTCCAGGCGATGATCATCATCCAGGAGATCATCAGCCTCCTTCAACGGATTGTGGGGAGAGACCACAAGCCACATCTCGTCAATGTAGGTGAAGCTGCAGATGTAGGAAGCCAGCATCAGATGACCTGCATGAATAGGGTTGAACGAGCCGGAGAAGATGGCAATTTCCTTTTTCTGCATATGTGATATCTAAATTTTATTACCGTGAGGGATCATCAGTCTTCAATCGACAAGTGTCGCCTCAATACCAGAAAAGATATAAAGCAAGCACTATTAGGCAAAAATAACAAAAAAAACCGATGTACCTCTGCAGGTACACCGATCTTTTCATTCTTTCTTTGAGGGAACGCGCTAGCCCTTTTTCTTGAATAGGGAAATGATCCACAGCAATAGCACGGCGCCTATCAAAGCGGTGACAAAGCTGGGGATTACGCCGCTACCGGTGCTAATACCAAGAAGGCCGAAGACCCAACCGCCAATAACCGATCCGGCGATACCCACCAGGATGTTTACCAGCAGTCCGAAACCACCGCCTCTCATCAGTTTACCAGCAAGCCATCCGGCAATTGCTCCAATAATAATCCATCCTAACCAACTCATAAGCACTAGTTTTTAAATGTGAATAATCCTACCGACCGTAAAAAGTCAGCTTACTTTAATAAACAGCAGGATGCAATGAATTGTTTAAAATTAACAAAAAAAAAATCAGTTTCAGCTCATCCGGCTCTTATAATCCTCGTAGGTGAAACGGCGATAAAGCTCGAAGCGATCGTCACACCTCCATAGTCCGATGGAAGGGTGTGTGACCCCGTTGAAGAGGGTACTTTTTACGATGGTGTAATGGATCATATCCTCAAAAACAATGGGATCACCCACATGTAAAGGATTATCGAACGACCAGTCGCCCATAAAGTCACCACTCAGGCAACTGTTACCCCCCATGCGGTAGGTGGGCTTACCCGCCACCGGCTCCTGATAGGCGCCCCTGATGCGGGGTTTGTAGGGCATCTCCAGGCAGTCGGGCATGTGACAGGCAAAGGAGACGTTGAGCATGGCAGTCTCTACCCCCTGATTGTCCACAATGTCGGTGACGGTGGCCACCAGCACTCCGATCTCCCAGACAAAAGCGCTTCCCGGCTCCAGAATGATCTCCAGGTGGGGATAACGCTCTTTCAGTTTTTTGAGCAGGCTGACCAAGTGATCGAGATCATAATCACTGTGCGTCATCAGATGTCCTCCTCCCAGATTGAGCCACCGGATCTGACTGAAGAGATGGCCGAACTTCTCCTCCACCACTTCCAGCGTTCGTTCCAGATCATATGAGTTATTCTCGCAGAGGTTGTGCAAGTGAAGGCCGCTGATCCCATCGGGAAGGTACTGCCCAATCCGGTCGGCTGTGACCCCCAGGCGCGATCCCGGAGCGCTGGGGTTGTAGAGGTCGGTCTCTACCACCGAGAAGCCGGGGTTGATGCGCACGCCACAACGGATATCCCTGCCGGAGGCTTTCACCTGCGGGTAGAACCGCTGGAACTGTGAGAGGGAGTTGAAGGTGATATGGCTGCTATAACGCAGGAATGTAGGAAACTCCTCATCGGTGTAAGAGGGCGTGTAGCTGTGTGCCAGGCTTCCCATCTCCTCGAAAGCGAGCTGCGCCTCTGCCACCGAACTGGCGGTAGAGTGCCCGATATACTCCCGGATGATGGAGAAGGATTTCCAGAGGGCGAAAGCCTTGAAGGCAAGGATAATGCTAACACCGGTGCGATCCTGCACTGAGCGGATCAGCTCCAGGTTGCGTCGCAGCAATCGTTCTTCCATCACATAACAGGGTGAGGGTATCTGATTAAGATCGATCATATTGTTTGCTTATTCTTCTTCGTTTCGGTATGTATCAATATGTACCTTCTCCCAGGGCAGCAGATCCAGGTCGGCTG
>JBAYYP010000082.1:0-4270 GCA_041672955.1 Arcobacteraceae bacterium | reverse complement strand
GGATCATCGATTACACCACAGCTATCAACACGCCCCTGAATGAGGGGATCATGCTCGATGCATACAGATACGGCGGCGGTATAGGATACAGGGCCACAGAGAAATGGACGAAAGAAAACTGCACCGTTTTGACATCAGAGGGGAAAACAAGAGCAGATGCCGATGGAAGCACTGCCCGCTGGTGTATTGTGGAGGGTGAATCGGCGGTGGATGAGGGAAGATCGGGTATTCTGTTTATGAGCCACCCTGCCAACAGGGCTCATCCGGAGCCTATGCGGGTTTGGCCGCTGGATGGGAATGGCGGAAGAGGCGATATGTATTTTGAGTTCACTCCTATCCGTCATCAATCGTGGAACCTGAAAAACGGGAATGATTATGTGCTGAAATACCGGATGATCGTTTTTGACGGCCGCATGGACAAGGAGACGGCTGAAATGTACTGGCGCAGTTTCTCGGGAGCACCTGCGATACAGATTGAATCAATCAATTAACCGACCATACAATGAATAAAAAAGTATGCTTTCTTTTGCTGACACTCATTTTCCAGCAGGTAGCTTTCTCCCAGACACGGGTGACAGCAACAAGAGTGGGAGACAAGATAGATATCAAAGTGAACGGGAATCTCTTTACGAGTTATATCCTTTCAGCATTTGAAAAGTATCCCTTCTTCTATCCTGTGAACGGGCCGTCAAACGCGTCAGTGACCTCCATGCGCAATGCCAACTACCCGCATCATAGCTCTCTCTTTTTTGGGTGCGACAGGGTGAATGAAGGCAATTACTGGCAGGAGGGCCTGGAGCGGGGTCAGATTATTTCCCTGAGAGCGGACATCACCGAGACCGGCGGAGAGAAAGCAGTGATCGTAAATGAGTGTATCTGGAGACGCCCCGGGGCTGATGCGCCCATCAAGGACAAACGGATCATCACAATCACTGCTCCCTCCAAAGAGAAATACGTCATTGATTTTGATGTGACTATGGAGATGCTGATGGATGTAGAGATCGGGAAGACAAACCATTCACTCTTCAGCGCGCGGGTCGATCCCGATTTGGCGGTCATTAACGGGGGGACAATGATCAACGCCGAAGGAGAGACCGGTGAAAAAGCGACCTTCGGGAAACGATCGCCGTGGATGGACTGTTACGGTGAGCGGTTGGGCAAAACGGAAGGCATCGCTATCCTGCAGCACCCATCCAACGATTGGTATCCTGCACCCTGGTTCACACGTGATTACGGCTTTTTTTCACCCACCCCCATGTACTGGCCGGAGAATGACGAGCACACGATATTGAAGAAGGGAGAGTTCATTCAGCTCCGATATCGGGTCGTGGTCCATACCGGCGATCATCTGCAGGCGGGTATTGCCCGGGATTTCAAAGCTTATGCATCAGAATAAACACCAATCAACAGGAAACGGGCATCATTGTGTTTGATACCTGACATGATGATTGCCTGTTTGATACGGACTTAATAAATGAATAAATCAATATCCTATGAAACGAAGAATGTTTTTAAAAAAGGCAACAGCAACAGCCGTAGGGACAGTGGTTTTACCTACCATCGTTCCTTCCTCCGTGTTTGGAAAGAATGCACCGAGCAATAAAATTAACATCGGCCAGATTGGTTTTGGCAGGATCGCCCGTGATCACGATATGGCAGAGACGATCAGGTATGATCAGGCTCAGTTTATTGCCGTCTGTGATGTAGATACAAAGCGGCTTCTCGACGGTAAGAAGTTTATTGACCGTTATTATGCCAAAAAAACGGGTAACAGTAACTATTCAAATGCCCGCATGTATGATGACTACCAGGAGATGCTGCTGAATAAGGATATCGATGCCGTCATCATCAGCACACCCGATCACTGGCATTCAGAACCTGCTGCCAGGGCGGCGTTGGCGAAGAAAGACGTCTATTTGCAGAAACCCACCTCACTCACGGTGGCAGAAGGCCGTTTCCTGAGTGACCTGGTCAGGAAGCAGGGTGTGATCCTTCAGGTGGGAACACAGCAGCGCTCCTCGCCACAGTTCAGGATCGCTGCCGAGCTGGTGAGAAACGGAAGGATAGGCAAATTGCATACCGTCAAGATCGGGTTGCCCGGAGATCCTTCGGGGCCTGATGCACCGGCAATGCCTGTGCCGGAGAACCTGAACTACGACCGTTGGCTCGGTTCCACCCCCGAGGTCTATTATACAGAGATGAGGGTGCACCCGCAGGATAATTACGGTCGCCCCGGCTGGCTGAGGTGCGAACAGTTCGGAGCCGGCATGATTACCGGGTGGGGACAGCACCACTATGATTCAGCGGCATGGGGTATGAATACGGAATATACGGGTCCGGTTTCCGTGGAAGCGGTGGCTCAGTTTCCCAAATCGGGATTATGGGATGTACATGGTGATTTCATGGTAAAAGCGGAGTATGAGAATGGTATAACCATGTACACCAGCGGAGGCTATCCCAATGGGATCCGTTACGAAGGGTCTGAAGGGTGGATCTTCGTTTCCCGCGGCAACTATGTCGCTTCAACGAGCGATCCGGTCGCACAGGCCAACAGTGCGAAAGCGCTCGATGCCAGTGATCCGAAGATTCTATCGTCGGAGATAAAAGAGAACGAGATACACCTTTACAATAGCGATAATCAGCACGGCAACTGGCTGGACTGCATCAAAAGCAGAAAAGAGCCCATCTCTCCGGTAGAACCCGGTCATCGTGCCTGTTCAATATGCCTGATCAGCCACATAGCAATGAAGCTGCCCGGCAGGCTGGAATGGGATCCGGGAGCGGAGAAATTCAGCAACAGCGACAAGGCCAATTCCATGTTGAAACGGGCACAACGGTATCCCTATGGTACAGATTATATCAAAATCTAAACAAACGAACAGCCGATGAAAAATCTATTGTATCCCATCACACTGATCTTGGGCGTTCTGATATTCCTTTCCTGCAAGAAGCAACAAGAGACGACTGATGCCGGCAAACAATTTTCCGGCAGAGAGGGTGAAATTGAACTGGTTGTGCTGGATCCGGGCCATTTTCATGCCAGTCTGCTGCAAAAATTCCCGCAGCAACTGGTCAATGATACTGTATTGGTTTATGCTCCCGGAGGAGATGAATTGCAGCAGTATTTGCACAGCATTGAGGAATATAACCGGCGTGCTGAAAATCCCACCCATTGGCACGTGGATGTTTATGCGGGTCGTGATTATCTCGAAAAAATGATCGGTGAAAAGAAAGGAAATGTAGTCGTGCTGGCCGGAAACAACAGCAAGAAAACAGAATATATTTCCAAATCCATCCAGGCCGGTTATAACGTGCTTTCAGATAAGCCCATGGCAATCGATAAGGCTGGCTTCGAACTCCTCGAGGCCACCTTCGACAGCACACGCACACACGACGTGTTGCTCTATGATGTGATGACAGAGCGGTATGATATCCTCAATACAATAGTCCGTGTGCTCGTGGACAGTGAGGAACTCTTTGGGGAAGTGCAGGCCGGAACTGCCGAAGAGCCGGCCATTGTCATGCAAAGTGTACATCACTACTTCAAGGAAGTCTCCGGCAATGTATTGGTCCGTCCCGCCTGGTTCTATGATGTGGAGCAACAAGGAGAAGGGATAGCCGATGTGGCTACCCATCTGGTAGACCTGGTCAACTGGCAATGTTTTCCGGATGAGGTGATCGATTACCGGACAGATGTACAGATTACGTCTGCCAATCATTGGCCGACCCGGTTGACCCTGGCAGATTTCACCCGATCGACCAAGCTGAATGCTTATCCGGACTATCTGCGTAAGTATGTAAAAGATAACATCCTGGAAGTATTTGGCAACGGAACCATCCATTATCAGGTGAAAGGCAAAAACATAGCTGTTACCGCTATATGGAACTATGAGGCACCCAGGGGTGGCGGCGATGCATACAGCGCACTGATCAAAGGGACCCATGCGACCGTAGAGATCGTACAGGATAAACAGGAGAACTACATCAAGCAGTTGTATATCGAAAAAGGGAAAGCGACAGATGGGAAAGTATTCGAATCAGCCCTGCATACAGTGGTCGCCGGGTTGCGGAAAACGGTGCCTTCAGTTACCTCAAAGCGTGTCGCAGAAGGTCGTTATCAGATTATTGTACCGGTAGAAGACAGAAAAGGCCATGAAGATTATTTCGGCATGGTGGCAAAGAAATATTTCGAGTTTCTGATCTCCCGGAACATGCCGGAATGGGAGATATCGAATATGATCGCCAAATATTATATCACCACAACAGCGCT
>JBAYYP010000081.1:0-4463 GCA_041672955.1 Arcobacteraceae bacterium | reverse complement strand
TCAACTTCCTGGAGAACCATATGCGCACCGCACTACTCTACACCTTTGCCGCTTCCACCTTCCTGATGGCCCTCCTCCAACACCTCTTCCGGGTGAACATCCTGAAGGTGATCGTCCTTTCCGGTACGGCTGCGCTGGCCATGGCCTTTGCCGGCAACGACCTGGTGAACTTCATCGGCGTCTTCATGGCCGGGTATGACTCCTACAGGATTGCCGGTGAGATGGTTGCTGCCGGAGGCAATATTGAAACCCTCTACATGGGCAGGCTCGCCGAACCGGTGGTCGCCAATATCGCCTGGCTGATCGGTGCCGGTGTGATCATGATTATGGCTCTCTGGTTCTCAAAAAAGTCGCGGTCGGTGACAGAAACCGAAGTAAACCTGGCCCGCAAGGGGGAGGGCGTAGAACGGTTCTCCTCCTCTCCCCTGTCGCGCTCCATGGTACGGGGCAGCCTCACCATCAGCAAGTCGCTCGACAAAATCATCCCCACACCGGTAAAACGGTTTATTGACCGGCAGTTTACACCGGCTGAGGAGACAGGAAACGGAGCTTCCTTCGACCTGATACGGGCATCGGTGAACCTCACCATAGCAGCCCTGCTGATCTCACTCGGTACCTCCCTGAAGCTGCCGCTCTCCACCACCTTCGTCACCTTCATGGTGGCCATGGGTACCTCCCTGGCCGACCGCGCCTGGGGACGTGACAGCGCGGTCTACCGCATCAACGGGGTGCTGACGGTTGTGGCGGGATGGCTGATGACCGCCCTGATCGCCTTTACCGTCTCGCTACTCATCGGCATCTTCCTGATGTGGGGCGGCAAGATCGCCATCGCGGTGATGCTTCTGCTGGTTGGATTGATACTCTACAAGTCGGGACGTATGCATACCAAACGAAAGAATCGCGAACAGCAACAGCAACAGGTACTCTCCAGCGAGATCCAGCTGGTCACCTCGTGCAACGATGATGTGCGGCTCGTACTGGAAAAGACCCTCTCCATCTTCAACAATATCCTTATCGGATTGCGGGATGAAGATCGCAAGACGGCCAAAAAAGCAATGACCAAAGCCAATGAACTCTACGAGAAGTTCAAGGACAAACGAACCTATGAGGTGGTACCCACGCTGGAGAGCATGGAGATGAACGCACTCGACCTGGAACAGGAGTACGTGCAGCTGGTGGATTATTCCTATGAGATCACCAAATCGCTCAAAGCGGTGACGGAAGCTACTTTCCGCTATATCGACAACAACCATGCCGCCTTCACGAAGGAGCAGATCGAGGACCTTTCGATGATCTACAAGATCCTCACCGAAGCATTCAACAGCTACAACGAGATGGACAGGAAGGGCGAATATGCGCAGTTCTCCATTGTCACCAATATGCGGGAGGTGATTATCGACCTCTATCAGAAGCTCAACAAACGCCAGATCAAGCGGGTGAAGGCAGGGGACTCCACCACGCGCAGCAGCATCCTCTTCCTCAACTTAGTCAATGAAGCCAAGATCATCACCCTGCAGTCGGGTAACCTGCTCAAATCGCACCGCAACTTCAAGGAGAATTATGCCAAGGCGGGACCCGATGTGAATGCCAAGACGCTGATCCGGCAGGTCACGCTGAACCTCTGAATACACATGCAGGTTGTTGAAAATCCACTTCAACAACCTTCGTGTGTATATTGATGTACAAGGGTAATATTCTTATCGCTTTGATGGATTGTGCAAGTGAAGAGAAGTGAAGAACCGGATGATACATAAAAAAAGTTTGCCCTTTTGGAGGGCAAACTTAATTTTTATCAGAATGTGAATCTGCAGAAATTATTTCTGCTGCAGGCCAATTTTCAACTCGCGACTACCGGAGAGATTCACCTCCATGGTGGCCGGCTCATAGGAGATCAGCTCCACCACAACCGAATATTTGCCCGGTTTCACACCATTGATGGCAAAATTTCCGTCCAGATCAGAATAATATTTTTTCCCATCCATCACGATGGCAGCACCTGCCAGCGCTTCATGATTCTTTTCGTCTACAACCGAACCGGTCAGTTGCAGCGACTGCACCATTTCAACCGGAGCAACCGGCTGCGATTCCTTTTCTTTCTTCACCTCATTTGACTCGGTGCCGGCCATGGCCGTCAGGGAGATCAGCAGTGAGGATGCAAGCAACAACAGTGATTTCATACGATTCATTGTTTTAAAAGTTCTTTAACTGATGCAAAAGTACATTGATGTCACCGATAAAGCGGTTACGAATCAATGAAGTTTTTGTTACATTTTTGATTCAACTCGATGCGGATCAATAACTTTTCTCATCCAGAAGCTCACCCTTTTCATCCCACATACGCCAGAGACCGATTTTCTTGCCCTCCCGGTAGTTCATCTCGTAACGTAGCTTTCCCAGCTCATCCCAGATGCGCCAGGTACCGTGCTTCTGCCCGTTCTTGTACTCCGCCTCAGATAGTATTTGTCCTGAGAGGTCGTAACTCCTCCACAATCCGTGCATCTTCCCGTCCTTGTAGGAGCGTACCTCCTGCGGTTTGCGGTTTTCAAAGTAGACGATATAGGGTCCCTCCGGCATGCCGTCGCGGATCTGTATCTCCAGCTTCAACGTGCCATTTTCGTAGTATTCCCTGTAATCGCCAGTATAGAAACGGGTCTGTGTCTTGTCGGCATAATAATAACCGTTGCTGTAGTAGATGACCGGGTCGGAATGATTCTGATCCTGTGCGGTCAGTACAACAAAGAGGAAAAGCAGGATAAGGGTTGTTTTTGTTCGCATGTCTGTCTTGTTATCAATGAGGAATATCCCGCTGCATATACACCGCGGGATATTCAGAGAAAATCAAATGAAAGGTAGTCTGTTTACTGAAACCATACCCAGGCTGAGATATCCAGTTTGCCCTTCTGGTAGGTCCCTGTGAGTGTGGCTGCTACTCCTTCGATCAGCACGTTTGTCAGCGGGCCATCGTTCGACATATCCACCAGCTTGCTGTATCCTTCCAGATAGACATTGGTCATGGTAGCGCCTGACTGTTTCTTAAACTGCAGAGCAGTCCCGGATGGAGCCGAAGCATGGCTGTTGACTGCAGTGAGGTTGACAATCTTCGGGTTGTTGTTGACTCCATCTGCTTCCACCACAGTGGAGAAGCCATCGATGGTGTGCTTCACGTAAGCATTTGTCACCGTGCCATTCCACCCTTCGGTCCAGTCGATCGCATCATCCTCGTTGTTCTCCAGGTAGAGGTTCCGGGCCGATACCGTGCCGCCGAAGAACTCCACACCATCATCCGCACCGTTGATGATGGCCACATTGCTGATCTGTGTAGCGCTACCCACGGCATAGAGGGTAAGGCCGTTATATTCCGATTCGGTGTTGATCTTGGCACCCGATCCCTTAATCACCAGGTAGCTGATGCTTCCCGAGTTGTCATCATCTTTGGAGCCGCCATACTTGAAGTTACCCACCTCGGCGGTGGCATTGACACCGGCAGTGGTGGTAGCCTGTCCGCAGATGGTCAACCCACCCCAGTCCTGCGGCTGAGCATTGGGAGAAGTCATCACCACCGGAGCGCCAGCGGTACCGTTCACATTGATCTTACTGCCCATCATCACGGCAATGTAGGTCTCGGTCTCCTTTCCCTGAGAGGCAACTGCCAGGATGCGGGTACCGGCCGGTATGGTGAGCGTAGCACCGCCCTCCACGATGAACTGTCCTGTGAGGCGGTAGCTGATACCGGCATCGAGTGTATAGTTTTCTTTCAACACACCCTTCATTTCGCCGCTCTCGAGCAGTTCTACTGCCGGATCGGTTTCGGGTAATGCATCTTCACTGTCACAATTTACGAACAGGAAAAGCGATGCAAAAATCATCATCATCAACGAAAATCCTTTAAAGAACACATTTTTTTTCATAATCCTCATATTTTACGATTGGTTTATATTCCTTTTTTACTAGAATGTATAGTTGACGGACAGTTGCATACGCATTCCTTTACGGTACGACTCCACCACAAGGTTTTCCACCTCACGACTGTTCAGGTCGCACAGGTTCTGCTTCATCTGCATCTCCGGGTTCAACAGGTTGCGAGCCAACAGCTTCACCGTAAGGTGATCAGTAAGTCCCTTGCTCACCACCGCATCGAGGGTGATCACCCCCTTCTCGATGATCTCATCGTTGTAGAGATAATCCCTGTTGTTTGCATCCTTGGGACTGCCCATGGCATAGATCCTGTCGGAAGAGTAGTTGCCCGAGAGAGAGACCTGCCAGTTTGCCGGCAGATGAGAATAACTCAGGGTGAGATTGGTGATCAGCTCTGAGGCACCCTGCAGTCCCGAGCTGGTTTTGTTGTTGTACTGATACGCTTCCAGCAGGTCCTGCGAGACCCACATGCGGGTACCGTTCAGGATCATACGCAACGACTGCAACTCATTCTTGAAGAGGTTGAACCTGGCCTCCGCCTCCAGCCC
>JBAYYP010000080.1:0-4518 GCA_041672955.1 Arcobacteraceae bacterium | reverse complement strand
AATTTTACGTGGCGGGAGACCCCGGCGAACCGCTGCTCACCCTCTCCTACGACCATTCGGGAAAGATCGTCAGCATCAACCACGGTCCGATACCATCCGATAAGGATGAACCGCAGTCGGGCTTCACGCTCTGCACGGCGTGCAATCGCTGGATCTTCGGGAAGGACGGGGTGATAGACCATCTTGACTCGGCAAACGAGATAAAACGGTGCTGGAGGAACGGGACCGAGGAGAACATCATCAGGAATATCGTCCTCTACACCGACACCCGGCACGACGTTATCAAGATCGATGTGCCCTTCCCGCTCGACGGGGAGGGGAATCCGCTCGACGAAGAACTGTATACCCCCTTCTTTACGACACTTGCCCAGGCAATCATCGAAGGGGTTCAGATCAGTATGAACGTCGATGTGGATGAAGTCCGGTATTTCCTGATGCCGGACGCCGAGGACAGGAAAAAGTCGAGCATCGTCCTCTATGAGACATCGGAGGGCGGCGCCGGAATACTGGAATCGATCGTCGATCAATCGACGTTCCATGAAGTTATCGAGCAGGCGCTGACCATCCTTCATGAGTATGATGAGAAAAAGTGTGACCGGGCGTGTTACGAATGCCTGTGCAACTACTACAACCAGTTCGATCACGCCATCCTCGACCGGAAACTCGTGCTCCCCCTCCTCCGCTCTCTCCGGAAGGAAAAAGTAAGTGTTATCCCCGATCACTCTCCCTCTGCGAAGGACCGGTTCGAAGAACTCATCTCAACGTGTGAATCTTCGCTTGAAAAGCAGGTCCTTGAGGCGATCTATCTGGCGGGGCTTCCTCTCCCGGATAACGGTCAGGTGACCATTGCAGAGGGGGATGAGATGATCGCCCGTCCGGACTTTGCCTATCGGAGAAATGGTCACTCGATAGCAATTTTTGTCGATGGACCGGATCATGAGCGGGATGCCCAGAAGCGAGACGACATCCGGAAGAGGGACAGGCTCGATCTGATGGGCTATACCGTCTTCCCGATAAGTTACCGGGACTCCTTAGAGGAGCGCATTCAGAGCCTGTCGAGGTTGTTGCAGTAATTCAGGCTGATATGAAAAACATCTGTGATTATACGGAACATTCTCTAGAACTGCCCGGATAAGGGTTTGAATCATGGTTGCCGTGGGGTTCGGCCTTCATCCGACTGCACCACCGGCGGAGCTGCCGGTTCATGTCTCGGGCCTCGGTTGGATGCCGTGTTAGAGGCGGCCCTCCCCACGGAGACCTGGGAGCAGGTTCCCCGGGATTTCCCTGTTGGGCATAAGCGCAATCTAAAAGTATCTTGATGCCACACCCACAACACCAAATATCCCTAGTGCTAATCCAATAATTACACCGCCCCACATGGCAATTTGACCTGCGGTCTGGCTTACACCTGTTGCCGATACGAAAATACCAGCAACAATAAGAACGCCTACTATTCCCGATGCGGAAAGCCCCATCCCAGATAATTTTTGAACCAAAGTATCACCTCGCTAGATCTTTTTTCCCCGGCTGAATAGTTTTACATTTGAACGATACCGGTCCCGATATTCAACTGCAGGTCCCGTGAAACCCCCTTTGCTTTCGACTTCAGTAATTCTTTTTTGTTTTATCAGCCGCTGTAACTCGGGCTTTGTTACGGGGGAGTCTCGACATTTGACTTCTCCCCGGGTTGCTCCTCTTTCATAATCATGTTTCCCGGGGCCGCCAACGTGGCGGGCTCCGTGTTCTGCAGCTTTTTGTTTTTCGTAATCTGTTCCACGCTTAGGGGGTGAACGGGCCATTTTTACACCTGATATAATAGAAGGATTCTTATCCGCAATATACACATTCTCCTTAACGTCATTAGCGTCGTTAGCATCATTAGTATGTTGTGGGCTTGTGAGGGATTAGATGGCAGGGATGGAAAAAGTCGTTCATATTATTCCCCTCGGTCATGAGTATGACCGAGCAGTGAAACCATTTGAGGATAGTAACGCAGATAGAGTGTATATTCTCACGCGATGGCGCGATCCTTCTGCTGCGGTGAAAATGGTTGATGATCAACGCTACTATGCAAACAAAGTGAGAGATACTCTGAGAAAGAAAGACATCGATGTGAAATGCGAGCCAGTGAACTTATTCGACTTTCTTGAAGTAACAAAAAGCATTTCGAGAATAATTATTAAGGAAAAGGCCGAAGGAAACAGGATCCGGATGAATATGTCTGCGGCAGGCCGTTTAACCTCCGTAGCTGCAACACTTGTTGGCATGCACCACGATGTGCAAGTCTATTACGTCCGTGCCGATGGCTATCCTGATGATCCTGATGAGCGGAAAAAGCATGGTCTCAGTGTTTGCGATAGTAACGAGATAACTTACCTGACCAACCTGAAATTCGACATGCCGGATCCTATTGGCATGAATATACTGGTTTTTCTCTGTGAAAAGGGAAGGAAAGTCAGTACAAGAGATTTGTTGGAAAAATTGAATGAACTACAGGTAGATGGATTTCAAGAATTATTTTATGATAATATTAACTTGAGCGACGATGATAAGCGCAAAGATAGGAATAAGGAACTTGTCTCCAGGAGAATTCGGCAAAGTCGCCAATTAATGAAGTTAAATAAAACAATCCTTGAAAAATTAGAGAAGAGTGGGTATATCAGGCGAGAGAAAATTGGGAGAAATGTATATGTATCGATTACTGACACCGGGACGTATGTCGCTTATCTAAGCGGATTGGTGGATTGATTATTTTCAAAATTTGATCCTCATCGGCAGATGATTCAAAGGACTTCAACCCCATAGATCGTTCAGGAGAAATAACCCTCGATCAGAGAGGAGAGAAACCTCATCGAGCGCCCGCCGCTCACCGACAGGTCTGAATAGAAACTTCATAATTTCATCTCATATCTGTTTTTTACGCAATATATGCCTCCATATGCACAGAGTGGTAATTATCAAAACTATAAATACAGCAGATGCGGCATTTGGTCGGGGCTGATCGACTTCAATTTTTATTTCGCCTGTGTTATTCTCCAATATAATGCCCGTTTCTCCTTCATATTGGTAAATGCTTTTCAAATCAATTATCCGTAAGGTATACGATGTGTTGTCATAAACACCAAGGGTCACAGGGCAGAGACCTGACTCATTGGTTTTAAGCTTGATTGTTGTGCCAACTACTCTCTGGGATTTTCCATTGTTATTCATCTCAATCTCGATGGAGCAATTTGGAATGGCTTCCCCGCCACGTGTTGACATCACAATAATTCTTTCCGTATTCGGGATGTAGTGGGCTGTTCTATCCTCAACTTGGGCTCCATCTTCAAAAGCATAAACCGGACCGAGCAGCCAAATTTCGCTATAATTGAAATAATGATCTGCGGGAGGATAAAAATTAAATCCAGAGTCCGCAACGACCCACTCGGTTCCGTTTAGAAGAACCTCAGACCATGCGTGATTTTCAGTATGCCCCTCGAGATCTATGAATCCATTGATTGCAACTTTTCTACAAGTCAAACCTGTTCGATTTGCCATGTCTTCGAACACAATGCCTAATTCTCCACAGTTACCTTTGTTCAAAAATAGATACCAGCTAGGTTTAGTCGATATTCCCCGAAGGATAAGATCTTGGATCTGGAATCTTTCAGAAGTTAATACAAATTCTCTAAGTTCCCAATTTACGATATTCTGTACAATTTCAGTCTCATTCGATGACTTAAGCAATATTTCTTCACTCGTTTTACTTAAGTAAGCTTCAATGTCCTCAGCAGCGTAATGGCTGTATATTGCGTATGCGCAAACGGCATATATTGTGGCATATATTAGATATAATAGCATTATTATTACTATCCCAAACACTGCACATCTCAACAAAAATTTGCCGGTTTTGCAGAAGGACTGATGATCTAATCTACTAGAAATGGAATTTCTTTTCTGCGTGAACCAGTTTTTGAAATCCACATTTGCTATTACGTTATTAAATAAAAATAGTTTACGTCATTTTGTACATTCATATAATCGAATAGCTCCTGAACTTTCCTGGAAACCAGCATGCTACCTCCCGACCGCGCCCGGAAACCTTGCCCCTCGCATTGTGCTCTCGACGAGATCCTGGGGCCGGGGATGTGGCAGCGGGAGGAGAGAGCGAAGAAAAGCAGCCCGGGGACAACGATATGGATGCTGCTGAAGGATCAAGAACCTGACCCACTATCTCGTCTCCAATCTGCTTTCTCATGTGCGTTTCATACAAACTCACACCAGAAGCCGGATCGAATGGATTATATGAATTCGTGCATATAGTCCCGGACAACGTCATGGAAAGGCTGATAAAGGCCATCGTGCTGGAACATAAAAATAAGCGCATTCACCTCGGCGATATCGAGAACGCTCTCAAAGAGCGCGGGATCAACCTGTTTGCCGACCAGGCCCGATGCGGGAGGTTCATCGAGACGGTCGATAGTTTCATCACGCGCGGCATTCTGGAGCCCCTGAAAGGTGCACGGCCGCTCCAGCAGT
>JBAYYP010000079.1:0-6131 GCA_041672955.1 Arcobacteraceae bacterium | reverse complement strand
TGACATTAGGATATCAAGCACATAAATTAAATAAAAAGGTATTAAAGAATGAATAATGAAACAGTATTAATTATTATGATGTTATCTACAATCGCACTTATGATTGCTTACATTAAAGAATTGAATTCTGAAAAAAAAGATACGAAATAAATAAAATGAATTATCTCTATTTATATTCAAAAACTAAAAAGTTTACATGAAAGCTTAAAAAAGAAATTAATTTATTGGCTCATGTATATCCTCAAAATTTGTCCAAGATTTTAGTTCTTCATCTTCTTCATAAATACTAACCATAATTTCAGCAGATTTTTTTAACTTTTCAGCTTCTCTTTTTTGGTAGTATTCTTGGAACTCTTTTGGGAAATGATTAATGGTTATTTTTTCTTGTTGAACTATCATGAATTACTTCTTTTATTTTAATGGCATATTTTACCATTTTTTTATAGAAAATCAAATTTTGAATTCCTTTTTCTCTCCTTATGACATTGTTGCAACTACTAAGTTAAAAACTAAAGATTGTAAATATGATTAATGAACTAGACTTTTTTATTACTTCAATAAAAATATTTCCTAAACAAACATACTTAAAGACAACTCTATAATAATTTGTAACCATACCCTGGATTTAACTTTCTAGGAAATTTAAGCAGAGTTTGGCTTATGAAAAGATCAAACTCCACGAATTTACCATAGCATACCCTTGGAATGAGTTTCTGAGGTTTCTTCAACAGTGCTTTTCATACTCACACTGTAAGGCTTCATGGTGGGTAATGCGATACCATATATCAACATATCTATTACTGTAATAAAGTTATATCAAAGAGGGTTAAATCAATGTAAGGTTATAAAACTAAGACTTAGTATGAGTGCCTTGAGCTTGGCTGAGTATCTAGTATCAAACACTACGCCATATCTGTATGTAGTCCAATTCTTGCTTTAAAGAGAGTTCTGTCTCTAGTCACTTCTTTCGAAGTTCCCGCACACACCGTAGTGTCTCTATTTTATTTGTTCACCAAATGGCGTTCTTTTGGGATACTAAACTAGAATATGCCCCAAAGATGGCTACTTCACCAGACACAAGAGATTGTGCCTATCAAAAACAATAGACAATACTTTATTCTCAACAATTAAGTTGCTTTTTTATTTTTAGAAAAAGTATTGATAATAAGGTAAATTTTTGTTACAATGTTAGTCTATACTTAATAGCTCGGTCGGTCGCCAAACTCACTCGGGCTATTATTTACCTCCTTTTTTCAAACATAATTATTTTCTCCAACACTAAAGTGGCTTTATATATTTGAAGTTAAAATAAATTTGATGAGTAAGTAAATTAGATTGCATATTTGGTAGTCACACAATCTAAGATAAATACTTAGAGCTTGATAGTTTATCGAGTGATAAACAAATCAAGCAGATTGTGTGCCTACCAAGCTCTAAATATTTATAGAAGTAGTTTAGCTTTAAATTTGAAGTTTGTACATAAAGAAGTTTTTAGAATAAGAATCAATCGATTAACATTAAAATAAATTAAAAAGAATTGATAAGAAAGATACATTTTAAATTTTCCATACATTTTCTTAAAAATATATATTAATTTTCAATAATTTAATTGAATTATCACTCTAGTTTAAAAGTGTTACCCAAAGTGTTACCCAGACAAATATTAAATATATATTTTTATTGTTTATGTTATGAAAGTACCGTGAAATGGGAGGTTGTGGTGGTGGGTCATGAAGGACTCGAACCTTCGACCACTCGGTTATGAGCTTGATAGTGGATAAATTAACATAATTAACATAGTCCTCTTTGTTTAAGTATAACCACGCTTTAGGGCTTTGTAATTAAACATTTATAATGATATAATTAACATAATTAACATAATCCATAATTTTAGTTGGAAATAGGTTGGAAAATTTGAGTAGAATTAAAACAAAATATGTAGGTGTGTATTACAGAGAAACAACTACTAACGGCAAAGATGATAAAACATATTATATCACATACAAAGACAATTATGGAAAGATGAAAGAACTTAAAATTGGTAAATATAGCGAGGGGGTTCGTGAGAACTATTGCAATCAAAAGCGTAATGAGATAGTTACGAAACTAAGGCTTGGTGAAGAACCTCCAGCAGCTGCTAGATTAAAGAAAAAAACAGCTAATTTAATATCTCAAGTAGCTGCTGCATATTTTACACAACGAAAAGAGAATGAAACCACAAAATCAGATAAAGCTATTTATGAATATTATATTGAACCACATTTTAAAGATATTGATTTAATAGATAGTTCCACAATTGAAAAATTTTATAAATACCTTCAAACTGCTAAACAAAAAAACAATAAAAATAAATTGCTTTCATCTAAGTATCAGAACGATATTAAGAGCTTATTAGGCACTATTAACAGATATGGGTTAAAACATAATCTCACAAAAAATGACTTCACTATGTATTTGAAATTTGATAGTATAGATAATGACAGAGAAAGATTTTTAACACTTGAAGAAATAGAGAGCTTGTATCAATACTATAAAGATGATTTTCAAACGCTTCTTTTTTGCAAACTGGCTCTTTCAACAGGCGGAAGACTAAATGACCTATTGAATTTAAAAAAGAAAGATATTAATTTTTCAAACAAATTAGCAAAACTTAAAAACTTTAAAAGTGATAACACTTACACAATTTTTCTAAAACAGGAAATTGCGGAACTGTTACAAAGCCATGCAGAAGATTTTAAACCAAATGATTATATTTTCAATTCTGTTTCTCAAACAAGACTCTTAAGGGATTTAGATGATTTATTTAATGATGGTATTGAAAAAGATGATACTAAAAATAGAGTCGTTATTCATACGCTTAGACATACGTTTGCAAGTCATTTAGCGATTAACGGTACTCCAATCTATACAATTAGTAAGCTCATGGACCATAAAGATATAAAAATGACTATACGCTATGCTAAGTTAGCTCCAGATAGTGGTCGAAGCTCGATTGAAGAGTTAAAGTTTTAAGTTTTTGGAGTAGTACCAGGGGAGTGATTAATTCCCCTTTTTATTAATAGGCTCTTATTGCAAAAATAAGAACTATTAAAAGTAGTACTACTGTTTTGAAAATCATCTGTCTAACCTTTTATTTGGCACTCCCACCCAACACTACCCACATAAAAAAAGGGTAAGGAATAAATCCTTACCCTTTCAGTGTCAAACTAGTGGGTAATCACTCCCACAAGCTAAACAAATGATTTTCATGGAAGAATTATAGTAAATAAAAAGTCGTTTGTCAATACTCTTGTTCTAAGATAAAAACATCAACTTTACTTTGTAAAAGTAGTAAAAACTAAGAGTATTAAAATTAATACTACAATTTTGTAATTCATTGGGTTTGCCCTTTCATTTGGCACTCTTCCATGCCTCTCGTTGATAAGGTATCAACTATCTTACCCAAAAAAAAGGAAGAGTTAAAAAAACTCTTCCTTTTATGTGCCAAACTAACAGGTAATCACTCCTGTAAGATTAACCCCATGAATTACATGAAATCGTACTATATATTTCCGTATCTTGTCAAGTGACTAGTTCCCCTTTTTATTGTTGTCTATCGCAATGCAAAAAAGTATTTAATGAATAGACACACTTAATCGTTTACCCAAGGCATGAGTTGCACTTTCAAGTGTACTTAGTGTCAATGAGCCATTATCTGGATTTAAAAGTCTATTAACAACGGCTCTACTTGTTTTCATAAGTTCTGCCATTTTTGTTTTTGTAATTTGTTGAGCTTTCATCTCTTGTTCTAATTGATACGCAATAACTCTTTTTATAGCTATATCATTGACCTCTTCATAAATACCATCTTCTTTTAAAAATTCAGTGAAATCACTGCCAATGTGTTTATTTTTCATCACACTCTCCTGTGTCAATTTTCTTTCTTCTTTCAATTGCTGTATTTTTTTCTTTCTCTGGCATCTTTTGGTCTTTTTTAATAAACCCATGCAAAAGTATCATACAATCTTTGTAAATAGTAAAAATGACCCTAGCGATTTTATCACTGGCTAATTTACTTCTTACTTCCCAAAGCTTGTATTTTGTATCAACTTTTCTAACCAAAGGCATACCAATAGGAAAACCAAATTCAACCGTTTGAATATCAGAACCTACAATTTTTCTATCTTCTTTATCAAGGCTTAACAACCACTCTTTTACAGGTTCATTTCCAAGTTCAGTTTTAAAAAATCTTACAGCAATTATTTTATCCATTTAAAACCTTTTATTTAAATTATTGTATCAAAAAAGATACACACTGTCAAGAGGGTTTACTCGTGATATTTTCACTCTTGCTAAACCACCCAGCAAAAAAAATGGGTAAAGCTAAAAAGCTCTACCCATTTTTGATTCTCTCTATTCAGTTCATCACTCCTGAAAAAGGAAACCTTTGTTTCATGTCAGCATAATATTAAATTAAAAATTGTTTGTCAATACGATTGGCTCACTGGAATTAATGAATTGAAGAAGAGAGGGGTTAGTTACTCCCCTCATGTAGTTTAGTGAAGTGGTACTACCAGGATAAATCCTACCACTATGAAGATTAATATTAATCTTAACACAAAAAACCTTTCGTAAAAGCTCCACCGCTTAACTTAAAAAGTTCCCACCAATAAAAAAGGGGCAAGGAAATAAATCCTCACCCCTTTTTTAAATCCCTTTACACGATGAGTAACTAATTCATCTAAAAGGCTTCTTGTGTTTCGTTGTAATTATATCGAACCTATTTTCAAATGTCAATATATAAAAAATAGTTAAATTAATAAAAAAAGGGCAAGGAAATAAATCCTCACCCTTTCTCAGTGTCAAACTAGTAGGTAATCACTCCTACATACAAGCTATATAATTTTTATTCATTAACAGCATAAAAAACAATTTGTTTAGTTTTATGATCATATATTATAATATTATATAAAACTGAATCATAACTATAAACTTGAGAGCAATGAGCTCCTATAATATTTTTGATTGAATCTGGATTTGTAGTAAAAGCATTAATAAGTTGTGAGTCATTACATTTTCTAACTATATCAGGATTAATTATTTGTTTAAAACCTACGATTACATCAACTTTTGATAAATTTAAATCTCTATTAATATTAAACATATTATTGCTATCAAAGCTACTTGTAGATATTAGATTTTTATTTTTATATGGCTTTACTTTAAATCTATAATCTGTTGATATTGTATTTAAAACTTTATTTGTAAAATTTTCTGTTAAATTTTCTACATCTTTAAATATATAAAAACCATCAAAATTTAATCTTATTTTAGTTGTATCCCATTTTTCAATTTTATTCATTACATTAAAATAATACACTCCATCTATATCTTTAAAACTATTCTTTTTATAAGTATTTAAATTTGAATTTTGAAAAGAATTATCCATGATAGATTGGATTTTAATATCTATTGTTTTAACTTTATTTTGAGCTAATTGAATCTTATTATTTAACTTTATTTTTTTATTCTCAAATTTAATAAATTCTTCTTTTTCTTTTTTAAGTATAAAATCTTTAATTTCATCTGTTAAAACATTGGATTCAACAAAATAATAAATATATCTAGGATACTTTTGCCAAGGTTTATGATAACTATTTTTATAAGTTACAAATAAAATATCATTGTCTTTTTTACAATAATGAGTAGATTCTTTTTCATATTCTATATAATGCTTAAAAGTTTTTGTTGAAAAATCATAAAGTTTTACAAATTTTCCATTTTTAGATTTACAATAATCTAAAAGTGGTTCATTATAATCATAAAAATCGTTTCTTCTATATTTAGCAGAATCTAATATTTCACTCTTATAAATAGTAGAAACATTATCTGAATAAGTCTTTTTTAATTTCATAGTTTCCATCAATTCATTAAAAGAAATATTTTCATAGCTTTTAGGTAATATTGGTTCATTTTTACCACAACCTGCAAATAAGCTTAATATTAATGTTAAAACAAATAATTTCTTCATTTTCTTCCTTATTAATATTTCATAAATAATAACACAAATAATATTATTACTATTTTATTTTTCAATTAAAACCTTTTTTAAATATTCCATCAAAATTGTTCATCTATAGCTTTAAGTGATT
>JBAYYP010000078.1:0-7526 GCA_041672955.1 Arcobacteraceae bacterium | reverse complement strand
AACAAGCCCCTTGTTACTTAACCCTCCTTTTGGTTTTTTAAATCAAAACTATTTTTTAAATGGTATAATTTTGCTCAAAACAAATCTAAGTGTTAATGCATTTTTTAAATCCATGCAACGCTATGAAAATAGATTTAAAAGAACCCGCTCTTTTAAAGATGCTCCAAGAACGCTTGATATTGATATTATATTTTTTGCCAATAAAAAAATTAATACTAAAAATTTAACAATACCGCACAAAAATTGGAGCCAAAGAGAGTCGGTTGTAATACCATTATCTAGGATGTATACATGAAAAAAAAAGTAGTAGTAGGAATGAGCGGAGGAATTGATTCTTCTGTGACGGCTTATATGTTACAAAAAGAGGGTTATGAGGTTGAAGGTGTCTACATGCGACTTCATGACTTAAGAGTGGGTTATCACGAACAAAATATTGAAACAGGTCAAAAAGTTGCTCGTTTTTTAGGCATTAAATATCATGTGTTAGATGTCTCTTCTAAATTTGAAACCGAAGTGTATGACTATTTTGTTCAGTCATATTTAAATGGAATTACTCCAAACCCTTGTGTAAAATGTAACCGAACCATTAAATTTGGAGCTTTATATGATTTTACTAAAAGTATAAAAGCCGATTACTTAGCTACTGGTCACTATGCTAAAACCGATGGAAAGTTTGTTTATGAAGCCGAAGATAAAAGCAAAGACCAAAGTTATTTTTTAGCACAAGTTAAAAAAGAGGTTTTACCCTCTATTTTATTTCCTATGAGTAAGTTTAAAAAAGAAGATATTATTAAACTAGGTGAAAGCTTAAATGAAATTTTTAAAGAAATCACCCAAAGAAAAGAGTCTCAAGAAATTTGTTTTGTTGAAAATGTTTATACCGATATTATAGAAAAACACGCCAACATAGATAAACCTGGAATTGTATTAAATGAAGATGGAAAAGAAGTAGGTATTCATAAAGGGTATATGCACTACACCATTGGAAAACGAAAAGGCTTTACCGTTAATGGAGCACATGATCCTCACTTTGTAAAAGAGTTAAATCCTATTGATAATACCATTACCGTAGGTCAAAGAGAGTCTCTAATTATCAATGAAGTTCGAATTGATAATTTAAATATGTTTATTAAAGAAAAGAAGTTTAAAGCAGGTGTCAAACTTCGATACCGAAGCATTACAACTCCTTGCAGTGTGGAAATTATCAATGATAATGATGCCATAATAACACTACACGAACCTGCATATGGTGTAGCAAAAGGGCAAGTTGCAGTCTTTTATGAAGGCAACAAAGTATTAGGTTCAGGCTGGATTACGGACACTAAATAAATATTTCTGCATAGGGCGATTTGATTAAAACAATTCAATCGCCCTAATTACTTCCTGCAACAACTCCTTGTTTGTCACTTTTGCCTCTTTCTGTGAAAATACCAAATAATAGTACAAGATTTTTTTAGATATACTTTTAAAAATTTCGTATATTAAAGGAAGATTTATGAGGGGATATAAACTTTTTAGTGGTTCAGCTAACCCAGAGTTTACCGCAAAAGTAGGTGAATATTTAAACACATGTGTGGGAGAAGCGTGCCTAAAAAGATTTAGCGATGGAGAAATCTCCGTTCAAATTACGGAAAGCGTCAGAGGACGAGATGTATTTTTAGTACAACCAACATGCGCACCTGCAAATGATAATTTAATGGAACTTTTGATTATGGTAGATGCACTAAAGCGTTCAAGTGCCAGTTTTATAACAGCAGTTATTCCATATTTCGGATATGCCAGACAAGACAGAAAAGCAGCTCCAAGAGTTCCAATTTCTGCAAAACTAGTAGCTGATATGCTTCAAACAGCAGGTGTGAATAGAGTTATTACTATTGATTTACACGCAGCACAAATTCAAGGGTTTTTCAATATTCCTGTAGATAACTTATTTGGCTCAATTTTATTTGTTAATTATATTAAGTCTAAAAATTTAGCAAACCCTATTATTGCAAGCCCAGATATTGGCGGAGTTGCCCGTGCTAGAATGTATGCTGAGAAACTTAACCTAGATTTAGTTATTGTAGATAAAAAAAGAGCAGCAGCAAATAAATCTGAAGTAATGAATATTATAGGTGACGTTAGAGGAAAAGATGTTATTTTAGTAGATGACATGGTAGACACAGCAGGAACTCTAGTAAAAGCAGCGGAAGTACTTAAACGAAAAGGAGCAACATCTGTAATGGCTTGTTGTACTCACGGAGTATTAAGTGGACCTGCATATAAACGTTTAGATGAAGGCGATGCTTTAGATGAATTGGTTATTTCAGACACCATACCTTTAAAACAAACTCATCCTAAAATTACAGTATTAACCGCTTCTAAAATGATTGGTGAAGCAGTAAGACGGATTTATAATAATGAGTCTGTAAATGAGATTTTTAATTACTAAAACAACAAAAAACAATTACTCTAATGTCATAAGGTGTTTTATTAGAAAATTTTACTAGAATTCTATAAAATAAGGAGAATAAATGAAAAAAATTATATTAGCGAGCGTATTGTGCGCAACAATGTTATTGGCATCAAACAATCAGTACAAGTATGAAATTACACCAATGCTTGGTGGAGCTGTAACTGAAGGTAACTCAGGCTTAAAAAGAAACTATTCAAATGCAGGTTTGAGTTTAGGTTTTAATTTAGAAGATTCAATGTTTGATCAAATTGAGTTGGGGTTTCTTCAAAGTTTAGGAAAGATAGATTATAAAAATAATATGGGAAGTACGGATATTACTCGAATTTTTTCAAACGTAATTAAAGAGTATCCTTTAAATAATAACTCTTCTTTATATGCATTAATTGGTGCTGGAGTTGAAGTATTTTCAAACGAAGAATACAGAAATAAAACAGGTATTTTTGGAAATTATGGGGTAGGATATAAATATACTTTCGAAAACGACATGGCATTAAAGTTTGACTTAAGACACTTAATTGAAACTGACCATGGAGATAACACGTTACTTTACACAGTTGGTTTAGCAATTCCTTTTGGTGAAAAAGCTCAAGCTAGCAAACCAGTAGAAAAACAACCAGTTAAAGCTGCAGTTGCAGAACAAAAAACAGCAGTAGCTGCAGCAGTTCAAGATGCAGATAGTGATGGTGACGGGGTTGTTGACAGATTAGATAAATGTCCAAACTCTGAGCCAAATGCTGTTGTAGATGAAACAGGTTGTGCAATTGTTGTTAACTTAAAAGTATTATTTGACTTTGACAAAGCTATTATCAAAGAAGCATACAGTGATAAATTATCTCGTTTTGCAGAAGTGTTAAAAAGCTACCCAAGTATTAAAACAAAACTTTCTGCACACACAGATAATATAGGGGAAGAAATGTATAACCTAAAACTATCTGAAGAAAGAGCAGCAGCTGTTAAAAAAGCTCTAATTAAATTAGGAATTGAAGAGAATAGAATTACATCTGTAGGATATGGTAAATCTAAACCTGTTGCTACAAATGACACAGCTGAAGGTCGAACACAAAACCGACGAGTAGAAGCTACTGTTTCTAAATAAATCCTTTCAGTCACAAGATTTTTTCTTGTGACTGAATTTTTCTCACTTTTCATACTTTAACATCTCCCTTACCCTAATTTTGATATAATCGCGGAAATTTATAATTATTAGGAACTACCCTTGCAAGAACATATAAGAAATTTTTCAATTATTGCACACATTGATCATGGTAAATCTACACTAGCTGATAGAATTATTCAAGAGTGTGGTGCCGTTGAAGACAGAGACCTCTCTAGTCAAATGATGGATACTATGGATATTGAGCAAGAACGAGGTATTACTATAAAAGCCCAAAGCGTTCGGCTTAACTACACAAAAGATGGGCAAGTCTATGTGCTAAACCTTATTGACACCCCAGGACACGTTGACTTTTCCTATGAAGTAAGCCGTTCTTTAGCCTCTTCTGAAGGTGCATTGCTTATTATTGATGCCACTCAAGGCGTTGAAGCACAAACCATTGCCAATGTCTATATTGCTATGGAAAACGAGTTAGAACTTCTTCCCGTTGTTAATAAAATTGACCTTCCAAGTGCTGAACCTTTAAGAGTTTTAGAAGAAGTAGAAGAAGCCATTGGGCTTGACTGTACGGAACACAATTTAATCAGTGCTAAAACAGGTGTAGGAATAAAAGAGTTAATAGATGCCATAATTAAAAGAGTTCCATCTCCAACTGGAGATGAAAATGCTCCTACGAAAGCGTTAATCTATGACTCTTGGTTTGATAACTACTTAGGTGCCTTAGCCCTTGTTCGAGTCTATGATGGAAGCATTAAAAAAGGTCAACTCATTCAACTTATGAATACAAAGTTAGAGCATCAAGTTTTAGGACTTATGTATCCACACCCTAGAAAACCTATTAAAACCAATGAAATTGAAACTGGCGAAGTGGGCATTGTAATTTTAGGACTTAAAACACTCGATGGAATTGCTGTTGGTGATACTATTACCGATGCAAAAAAACCAACTTTAGTAGCCATTGATGGCTTTGAACCCGCAAAACCTTTTGTATTTGCAGGAATTTATCCCATAGAAACAGATAAGTTTGAAGATTTACGAGAAGCCTTAAATAAACTTAAACTCAATGACTCATCAATCTCTTTTGAACCTGAAAGTTCAGCAGCATTAGGAAGTGGTTTCAGAACTGGCTTTTTAGGTATGCTTCACATGGAAGTTATAAAAGAGAGATTAGAGAGAGAGTTTGATTTAGACCTAATAGCCACAGCTCCAACAGTTGTCTATGAAGTAGAAAAAAAAGATGGTACAAAAATTGTAATTCAAAACCCATCGGAACTTCCAGAACCTAACTATATTGAAGCTATTTATGAACCTTATGTAAAAGCTACTGTTTTAGTTCCCGATGAGTTTTTAGGAAATGTTATAAAACTTCTAAATGACAAACGAGGTATTCAAAATAAAATGGATTACATAGGAAGCCGTGTTTTATTAGAGTACGATTTACCTATGAATGAAATTGTTATGGATTTTTACGATAAATTAAAATCCACCACAAAAGGGTACGCCTCTTTCGATTATGAACCCATTGGATTTAGACCGGGAAATTTAAAGAAACTCGATATTAAAGTCGCAGGTGAAATTGTAGATGCTCTTTCTATTATTGTTCCTGAAGATAAAGCCGTCAGCAAAGGCAGAGAGTTTATAAAAGCCTTAAAAGAGCTAATCCCTCGACAACTTTTTGAAGTAGCCATTCAAGCTTCAGTAGGAGCAACAATCATTGCACGAGAAACCGTAAAATCTACAGGAAAAAATGTAACGGCTAAATGTTACGGTGGAGATATTACACGAAAAAGAAAATTGTTAGAGAAACAAAAAGCAGGAAAAAAACGAATGAAAGCCATAGGAAAGGTCAATGTACCACAAGAAGCCTTTATGGCAGTGTTGAAGATTTAGCAGTCATCTTTTGCAAATTTCTTTGTTGAATTCAAGATTTAAATGCTCATGTACGCTCCGCTTTAAATCTTGCCTTCACCTTGAATTTTGCTGAAAATCTAACTACTCTTGCTTTAAATTTAGAGTTACATATCTAATTTCAATACACAAATTTTACCTCGAAAATTATTTCCAATTTAATGCCTATACAATAAGAAGAAAGTCTTTTGCCTTATTCTATTTTTAGTTTATAATACAAAACAAATTTGACAAGAATTTATGTTATTATTGCAGTTGGTTAACAGAGTACTTGTCACTTTGTAGTAAATTAGCGTTCAAAAATACTATAAATAATTATAAGAATTTTTCTTTTACTATGGTAGAACAGCTGAAAGTAAACTCCTGTCTTTAAAAGGTTTTCAGTATTTTAGAGAGTATATTGAAACATTTTTAAACACATAGGAGTTTAAAATGATAACAAGTCCTAGAATCGTAGGTATTGCTTTAGTAGTTTTAGGAATTGGTCTTGCATTATGGGGATTTCAATTATCGGGTTCTATTGCTTCTCAAGTAACACAAGCAGTTACTGGCGCAGATACAGACAGAGTTATGACTTTTTATATCATAGGAGCTATAAGTTTTTTTGTAGGCTTGTTCCTTTTTAGAAAAAATTAAATTGGAGCTGTTATGAACATAATGAATTTAATTCTATTATTAGCAATTGGTGCATTAGCTGGTTGGCTTGCTGGAAATATAATGAGAGGAAGAGGTTTTGGACTTGCAGTCAATATTCTCGTTGGAGTGGCAGGTGCCGTACTGGGTGGTTTTATTTTTAGTTTATTAAGTCTAACAACAGGTGGTTTAATTGGTTATATAGTTACAGCTACCGTGGGTGCTGTTGTTTTACTATTTATAATAAATATAATTAAAAAAGCCTGATTTTAAGAGATATTCTATTTATTACAACTTTGAAATAAAGTAAAAGTGTAATAAAAGAGTATCTCTAATTGTTTTATTTTTGATATAGCTTCTCTTGTTATGCATATTTTATAAAAAAACTTTCCTTTTATAGTATAAACATCAACCAAAAGTGGCAAAGCCACTTTTTTACTGATCTTGTTCAATAACCTCTCTAAATCGGTTAAAGTAGATTTTTTTAGCTTCTTCTAAAGGTTTAATAACCCCATTAATACTAATAATATCGCCTTGAACTTTTCCAATTTTAATACAATATTGACCTACGCTTGAAATTAGGTTTTCAAATGCTTCTTCGTTTTCGTAGCTTACTTCAACAATAGCACGGCTTAGCGTTTCAGAGAAAATATCTTTAGCATCGTTTAGGGGTGCTACAATGTCAACGCCTTTGTTTCCTACTACTGCCATTTTAGAAGCACTAATTGCTAATCCACCTACGTTGACATCTTTTGCAGCATTTAAAAGTCCTCTTTTATTGGCTTCTATAACTACATTCCACAATTTTAACTCTTTTACAAAGTCTACTTCTGGGTGAGTTCCTGCTACTTTTCCGTACACTTTTTTCATAAATAAACTTCCACCAAATTCTGCTTTAGTGTCCCCTAATAAATAAACCGTACTTCCCTCTTTTTGAAAACAAGAAGGCAATACTTTATTGGCATCTTCATTTATTCCAACCATGGCTATTGAAGGCGTTGGGAAAATACCCACGCCATTGGTTTCATTGTATAAAGATACATTTCCACCAATAACTGGAGTATTAAGAGCAACACACGCTTTTTTAATTCCCTCACAGCACTCTTTAAATTGCCACATAACTTCTGGGTTTTGTGGGTTTCCAAAATTTAAACAATCGGTAATGGCTTTAGGAACTGCTCCTGTCATTGCAACGTTTCTTCCACTTTCCATAACAGCAGCTGCTGCTCCTAATTGTGGGTTAATGTAGCAAAATCTTGTGTTACAATCTGCACTCATAGACAAAGCTTTGCCTGTTTCTTTAATTCTAATACTTGAACCATCTAAACTTCCAGGTCCTTTAATAGTATTAGTTTGAACCATTGAGTCATATTGCGAATAAACCCACGATTTATCTACTACTTCCATATCGCAAAA
>JBAYYP010000077.1:0-8081 GCA_041672955.1 Arcobacteraceae bacterium | reverse complement strand
GTCTACGATTGTATTATCGTCCATATCTATATTATCTTTTAGTAATTCTAATGATGCAGGAAGTGTGATAGTAGGCTCTTTAGCAAATATTAATCCACTTATTCCTTTTGCAGTAGCTTCTGTGAAGTTCTCAAATACTGACCTTTGGATAATAGCGTCATAATCTGCTTTATCTACACCTTTATTTTTAGGGACATAAGTTTCAGCATTTTTTTTAATAGCTTTATCACCCTCAAAGACTGTACGCATTTTGATACAATCTTCTAAGTGTGATTTAAATAGTAAATGTTGGTTACTTACTTTATTTACGGACATAGTTATCCTTTTTTAGATAATTATATCCTATTTGTGGGTGGGGTTAATTATGACTCAAACTATTTTCTTTTTTTATGTATTTATATCTCTTAATGCAATGATTGTCATAATATTCAGTGGTTATTAATCCATTTTCTAATGCAATATTTAAATTTTTATTAATATCTTCTTCATTAATAAAACCAATATTTAGCAAAATATCTATGTGTTCGTTTTGTTCTTTTTTGAAGTCTTCAGTAATAAAGTTAACTATCTTATCTTTTTTTTTATTGCTTATATCTTCACTATTTAATCTTTTAAGTAGCTCGTAAAAACCATCTTTTATTAAATCAAATATTTCTTTTGTTCTACAATCTTGTAAACTTATATCAGCTTTAATCTTTATATTTCCCATTTTATAATCCTTTTTTTGATTGGTTAAGAACACTTATTAACATATCTCTAATATGTGGTTCATCTTCATATACTTTTTCTAATATTTCAATAAAAGTTATATTTTTATTGTTCTCAGTTAATTCTTTTACTTTAGCTTTTATATATTCATCATCCAATGTTCCATGTTTATACGCCATTACACCATTATTCTTAATATAATAATCAGCACTAATCTCTTGTAGCGATATTCTATTAAAATAATCTTCACTTAAACATATTGATAATAAATTATCTAATATTACTATAAAATAATTATCTAAAGTTTTAAGCCAATCTACTGGAACTGGCTCTTTAGATTCAGCAATTTTAGTAAATATTTCTATTATCTTTAATCCTTTAATAGTATCTACTCTTATTTTTATATTGTCTAGTGTTTCTAACATCTGAAACCCCTTTTAATTTATCAAATTATATCTAAATCCCCATTAATTTAGCTGTTGAATAAGTTTGCACTAATGGGAATCTAACTTTAGTGTAATATCGCAACGCTGTTGTAATATGCTGATATTGACTATCTTTTTCTTGGAATGATGAACCCTCTTTAAGCTGTGTGGTTGAAAGCCCTTTATCTGTATATTTGCATATTGACGGATTAACAAAAAAGTTCACTTCATCCATTGCATTTAATATTCTAGCCCTTAATGAGTTTTGCCCGTCCATAATTGACATATTAGAATAAGGTACTTTATCTATCACTATCCAGTTGTTAGCAAATAGTATATCTTTAATTGCACTCCAACTTGACTCTTGACTGTGTTTCTCTCCTGCTCTTCCTGCTGCATCACCATATAAAAACACTTGTTTAATTTTAGCGTGTTGATATTTTTGTACAAACTCCATTACTGCATTTCTAGCTACTGCACTTTCAAGGATTATTTCATCTACTACATAAGATACATCACCATACTCTTGAACAATTGCACTACTCATAGGAGTGTAGTTAAAGTCATGACACCAATGTATAGGTCTATCTGGGTCATAAACTTTATCCGTGTGATTCTTTTTAGAATAGTCTTCATAAACTCTACCAGTTGCAGTTTCAAAACTTGCTTCATACTCTTGTAGATATTGTTTTCTACTCATACGCCTTTTAGCTGCTTCAATTGTCTTAGTAGGTAATATCTCACTTGACTTCCAATGATATAGTTTCCATTGAGGGTCGTTTGCAGTTTCTGCATAGTTTGCCATATCGTAATAATGATTAAGCCCATCAGGTACACCAATTAACCAACACCACGCTTGATAATCTGGTCGTGATGGATTAAATGTATCTAATGCAGGTGAAATGTTAGCTTCCCATGCTCCCTCTTTAATATCTGCAATTTCGTCTATTATTCCACCACTCCAAAAAGTACCCTCTATTCTCTCTGGTTTATCTAATCCAATTAAGATAATTACTGTTCCATTTTTAAAATGTAATGTAAGTTCTGTTTCACTTGGTGGTTTTGCTTTTTGTGATTCTGGCATTAATTTTTTTAAGTCATTCCAATAAATCTTTTTTACTTGGTCTCTTGTTGGTGCAGCTACAAAGTATTGTTCGTTTGGATTCTTTAATGCTTGTTTGATTATGTATCGTTTAGCTCTTTCAGTTTTTCCACTTCTTCGACCTGCAGGAACTACTTTAAAACGAACATCATCATTTAATAATTCTAATTGGACTGGATGATCAATTAGTTTATACCAACGCTTTTTATTTATTTCTGATAGATATTCCATTAATCAGGTAACCCATTTGCAATAGCTAGGCTTATATCTTCTATTGTTAGATTAGTTTGTTGTAGATTATTATTATCCACTTTAATATTGGTATTTGCGTGTCGTTGATTAATACCTAGAGTTATTGAAGCTTTGTCTATTGTGTCTTGACAATATTTAAAATCATCTGCACCTAATCCAACGGGTTCAAAGTTTTGTACTCCATCGCCTACGTTAATCTTTTCTAGCTTTTGGTTTTTAGTTAAGTATTCCATTGTTCTAACTAGATTTAATTGAGTAGCATTAGTAATTAGATTTTTATTGTATATTTCTTCTTGTGCAGTGTTCAAAATTGCGTTCAAGTGTTCAACTGGCAAAATAGCCTTTGCCGTTAATATCGTTATTTGAGCGTTCACAATGTGTTCATTTTGTGGATTTATCTCTTTTGTTAGATTACTAACAGTACCTAATGATACATTATACTTTTTTGCTAATTCTCTTTGACTATATTTATTAGTGTGATAATCTGCAATTAATAGTTTTTTATCGTGTTCTGTTAGTTTTGCCATTAATTAACCCCAAATATATTGACAGCTAATCAATATTAAAAGATATGATACTAATCCTATTACATTGTCTTCTTTTGTATATAAAGGCTCTTCACCTTCTCTAACTCTTTTATTAAAACTTGGAGCTTCTACTAATAAAGCTAATAATGTAATTATTGAACCTATTAATATTCCATATGCTATTATCACTTATTCCCCTTTAAATAAAATCTTTCACTAATCTTAATGCTTCCATTACTTTTTATCGGTTCAAATATCTTTAGAAATACTATAAATGAAGCTGATATTAGTTTTTTCATTTATTAAGCTCTTTGTTTTTATCTTCAAAATACTTCATAAGTAAATCTATATTATCATAAAGGACATTAGTTCGTTTCATTCCTTCATAAGACATTGTATAGCCCTCTATTCTAGATAAAGCCTTTATACACTCCATCACTTTTTCTTTTTCTGTTAATTCTTTACTTTGTATATATTCCATTTTCTACTCCATAAAATCTAATAAATTTTTATTACAAACTACTTTCTTAACCACTCTCTTTTTACTCTTCGGTTTACTTTTCTTAATAACTTGCGATTTGTTTCTAACTACTTTTTTCTTTTCCCAGTTAGCAAATAAAATATCGTTTAAAATTAGCTTATCTTTTAAGTATCTAATATAATCTATTTCACTTTTAAACTCGATCATATTAGCTCTCATTAGTGCATCGTCTTTATTCTCTAATATTACATTGAATATTTCTAAGAACTCTTTAACCTCGTACTTTTCTAACTTCTTTAAGATTTTATTTTTATCTTTAATTTCGCTATGATACGATATTACATAAGATACTAAATCTAAATCATACTTCATTAGTTCTAATACTTCGTAATATTGTTCCATAACTCTCCTTTTTAATTAGGATAATTATAGCGTATTAATGATTATTTATTACTTATTTTGACTACAAAAATTACAACCAAATATATTTATAAATTCATCATAACTATATTTACTTTCTCTATAAGCTGTTTTAAAAATTTGACATTCATTAAATACTCTATCTAAATGCTTACAATTGCTACAACTTCTATTTTCTAATTCTTCAAGTTCTTTTATTGCTTCATCAATTAAAATGTTTGCATCTGAAATACACCACTCTGTACTTATTTGTTCTAATAATTCTAATGCTTTTAATTTCATTATTTGCTCCCTATTTTAGTTAAAATAACTTCATCTTTTTCGCTATCTACTATTATGCTATATGTGTTCCCATTAATAACACCTTTATTTACTGGAATCAATTGCATTTTAGGCTCAATCAATTCTTTACCTATACCTTTTATTGGAAATGCCATTAATAAAAATTCTTCTCTTGTTATTGTTTTAGTCATTTTATATCCTCATAAATTTTAATAACTCTATGAACTGGCTCTAAATTATTAACTGAACCCTTATAGTATTTCAAGGCTTTAAATAAATCCCCGTCATACTTATTCAATAGATAATCCATCACTAAATCACCACCTTTTAAACTGTTTATATTATCTTCTGTTAAATCAGGGATAATATCTATCCAATAGCTTTTAATTCCACATAGCCCAATTGTTAGTCTATCTAAGCTACCTTTATGTACTACATCGTATTTCAAACTTGATTCAGTAAAACACAAAGCCAATACCAAATAAGGTCTATCTACTACTACGCAAATCCTTTATAATTTGACTTTGATTCTCTAGAACTTCTATTCTATTATGTAATTCATCAGCATAATCATTCATAGATTGAAGCATATCAATATATTTATCATTTGCATCGTTTAACTCAATAGACAACTTCATAGCTTCAATTTTAGCTGTTCTTTCAACTTCTACTAGCTTATGTATCCTTTTCATTTCTTGATTGTTCTGATAGCTCTCTAAACTGAAACAAATAGCTACTAAAACTAATCCTACAAATATTAAATCATTTTTCATTTTAAACTCCTAATAATATTTAATTAAAGATTGATATTGTTTATTTAAAAAAATAAGTCTTTTTAGTATTTTAATTTTTTGTTGGTTAATTGTTTTCATACTAATACTTTTGCAATATTTTCTATGCTTTCCATTGCTTTATTTGTTATTGCATTCCTTGCTTCATTTTTAAAAGATATAAAATAATAACATTCTGGACATAATCCATCTTTTTTAAAATGTCCTAGTATTCCATTTTTTACTGCTTTATTTAACTCTGTTCTTACTTCTCTTGGAATTCTATTTTTTACTAATCTATATTTTTCTTTTATTATCATTCTCACATTTGGAGTAATTAAAGATTTTTCTATAAGTGTATATCTGAATTCTTGCCAAAAGCCACCGCTAATAGTTGCATAAGCATTATCTACTTTTTGAACTTCTTTTTTTATATACATTCCATTATTTATTAATTTTTGTATTTCTTTTTCAAAATCTTTAAAGTCAGAAGCTGTTGAATCTTTTTTACTTCCACAAGTTTGTCTATATCCCTTTGTTACAGTCCCTTTACTTAAAAGTATATCTATTTCTAAAATCATTTAAATCTCCTCTTTTTTTCTTACCTCAATTATTACACACCTCAACAAAATAATCAAGAATAAGTTAATATTTTTAGATTTATTTTGTTTTAGTGTGTATTTTCGTAACTATAATTTACATTTTGAATAATTAGCTTTGTACCAAATCTTCATACTATCTTCATCTTTAAACTTTTCCCATTTTCCAGTTTCATTATTGAAAGAACCTTTTCTACTCTCAATTTCCATTAATGTTTCATTCATGCATAAATCATAATCAAATCCAAGATTTTCAATCATATATTTACACATTTCTATAATATCTACAAAACTATATTTGCCATTTTGTTTACACTTAAACATATAAGGAATTCTATCAATAATATTACAAATATGATAGTTTTGTTTTTGCATACAATAAGTATCACTAAAAATATCATTATAATCGTTATCTATTCCGTTTATGGCATTCATACTAAAAATAGTTAAATCACAAAGTGCATCAATTCTTTCATAATCATCTTTAGCTCTTAAATATTCTGTTATTTCTTCTGTTAAAAAACTAACTTGCTTATCTAAATCAAAGATAAATCCTTGACTTTTATCAAGTTGTCTTTCTTTTCTCCATAGTTCTAGTCTAGTAATAATCTCTTTCATTCTATTTTTCCTTATTTTATATTTTCTACGATTGACTCAAAAAAGTCACAATGTCTATTAAAATCTTCTTTGTAAGATTTATTAAACTTATCCATAATTGTATATATAGGCAAGTGCATAAACCTACTTTTAGCCATAGTTTCTTGTTCTTCATTTACTAACCAGTTAATAGCTATAATTACCATCATTTCCCACGATACTTTCGTTAAATCTTGCGACTTTTCATTTATTAACTTTAATAATCTTTTTATATCGTCCATTTGTCGTGGAGTAGCTGATTTTTTAAAGCTATTTAAAATACTATCACTTGATTTTTTAATTGCTTTATAATCTATCTTACAATGGTAAATATTTCCGTCTATTAGTTCCTTTAAAGAGTAACTCAATAATAAATGATATAAGATCGATTTAGTATTCATTCTTGTATTCCTATTACTTTAAAGCTTTCCTCATGTAATCCCCCATAATAGGCTACCATTTCAATTTCACTATCTGTTTTTAATCCATAACCTAAATCATTGAAAATAAAAGTTGCTTTAAATTCTCTTTCTCCTTCTATTGCTCCTAGATTTTCTCCTAGTTCTTGTGTAAACATATGTATATCTGCTATATCCCCACCTTTTCCATTCTCACCTAGTGAAGCAAATATTCTATTTCCTTCACTATCTATCATATCATCAAAGTGTATTGCAAGTGTTGTTGTGTCAATTCTAAAAGTACCATTTTTGTTTGTAATACTTAAATATAATTTCCCTTCGATTAATATTGGGTCACTATACCATCCAATTACATACTCATCGCTATAAACTTTTTTTGCTCTATAAATTGGTATATTCATCTTTAACTCCTACTTCCTTTAATTTTAGTATTCATTATAAAGCCTCATATTCTTTGTAATTTGTAGCAATCCATAGATAATTTTCATAATCTTTAATGCTATCTTCTAATCCGATATTTAATTGTTTGATTTGTTTTAATATTTCTATATCATCAAAACTTTCAGCTGTATTCTTTATATATTGAAGCTTTGACTTGATAAAATCAATTCTAACTTTTTTTAAAATTGCTAAAGTCATAGCTACATCTTTTGGAGTAACTTTAAAATCATAATATTCACTTTGTAGCCTAGCAATTTCTTCAAAATTGTTTCCGTATATTGCTTTTCTTCTTCTGATTGTTTCTTTACAAATCATTATTTAATCTCCTTTTTTTCTTAATTATAATCTATAAAAAAAGATAAATCTAGTTTTTAGGCTAAATCTATCTTTAAATTTGTTTTTGTGTTACCTAGTGTTACATTTTAGAAGGGAATTTCTGATTCGTCAACTTCTATTTCTGGTATTTTATTTTCATAAACTACTGGTGGCTCTTGATTATAGTTTTGACTTTGATTATCTGATTTATCTTTAGAGTCTAGCATTTTCATTTCATCAACTCTTAGAGAGTGTCTACTTCTTTCACTTCCATCTTGTGCAGTCCATTTTTCAAAAATTAATCTTCCCTCTAATAAAACTTTTGAACCCTTTTTTAAATATTGGTTAGCAACTTCCCCAGTTTTTCCAAATATTGTAAAATCTAAAAAACAAACTTCATCTTTTTGTTCGCCACTTGCTGATTTATATTTATACGATGTTGCTATTGCACTTTTTGCTACTGCTGAACCACTTGGCAAATATCTAAGTTCAATATCTCTTGTTAGATTCCCAACCATTACTACTTTGTTATACATACTAATCCTTTTTTATTTTAATTTTATTCTCTACAACTTGCTATTAATCTAGCCCATTCTTCGGAGACATAATCAAAAGTATGTCCGTTGAATGATACCATTCTTTCAATCCATTGTACATGCTCAGTCATTTGAACTGAAGTCATATATTTAGTAGATAATTTATTT
>JBAYYP010000076.1:0-10052 GCA_041672955.1 Arcobacteraceae bacterium | reverse complement strand
CTGTAGTAACAGTGTTGGTCATGTTATCTGCAATGTTTACAAATCCTCCGCTGGCATCGGTACTTTCACCTACAATAATTAATCCAATATCAGCCCCGTTAATATCAATTATTTTTTTTGATATCTTAAAATAACCTTGATCAACAATATGTTTATCTTTTAAAAATTGTTCATATTTTTGATCTTGCATGGTAGATATTGAAGATGCAAATTTGGTATTGTATCGATCACTTCTAATCATATACTCTTGGTTTGCTTCTTTAAAATTCCCCGTTCTGGCCTCAAGTGAAATAAAAGAGAGCATCGATTTATTAAGAAGAAAAACATACTCTCCTCCTTGCTTAATAAAATCATTTCGCAAAGAGTGAATAGACTCTTTTATCTCCAAAACACCATAAATATTTCCATCTTTTTCCAAAGGCAATAAATAAGTAAAAAAAGCCCCTTCACTTAAAACTTCAATTCCAAACAAAGGCCGCTTAGTATTTATAACACTGTTAATAGTATTTCTAAAAATTCTGTCTTTATTGGTTGTATTAACAATATCAATGCTTAAGTCGGTAAAACTGTTTTTAATATACTCTTCATTTATTAAATTTTTAGCTTCGTTCATGGCAACTGTATTATTATTTTCTATAGCAGTTAGAAGTGTCGTGTTTTGCTGCATTGTCAATAATATTTTTTCAAACTCTATTTTTTTATTATCTAGTTTAACCGTTAAGCTTCGCTCATAACTCTCTGACATACTTTTGTAAACCTCTTTAGAGACTCTATCTGTCATGGTCATAATAATATACATGCAAATAAAAATACCACTTATGGAAACAATACTCAGTGTTGTAAACCAAAGCCCTTTATTTTTTTTTAATTTTGTAAATAGTTCTTGTAGCATTTTAATAAAAGTAAACATAGTAGTTGTATCCTTGTAAATAAAGACATTTTATAGTAACAAACCATAACTATAACTTAAATTATTACTTCCTTGTAAGTATAATTTACTTATAATGATTAGACTATTACTCTAATCTAAGGTTAATTTTGAACGAAATAAAACATACACCTTTACTCTCTTCTTTTAAATATATGCTTGATTTTTACTACGGAGAAGTCAGCTTTGAAACCATTGCTAGCTTAGATGCCATTAAAAATAAAGAGTTCAACAAAGAATCCATTTTTATGGTGTGTGAACAAATTGGCTTAATTGCATTAGAAAAGAAAACCAATGCTCAGCACATTCCTAACCATTTTTTACCGTGCATTATTTTTGATGAACATGGAACTCCTTTAATTTATCAAAAAAATATTGCCAATAAAACCATTGAACTTTACGATACGGCTGAAAAGAAAAATATTAAAATAGAGTATTCAAAACTTAAAAACTTTGAAACAGCCATTTTAATTTTTAGAGAAGAAAACAAAAAAGAACTCCTTGAAAAAGCAATAAATAATAACTGGTTTTGGGAACCTGTGAAATCATTTTGGAAATCATACGTAGAAGTAGGAGTATTAACATTTTTTATTAACTTATTTGCTCTGTTTGTTCCTTTATTTATTATGACCGTTTACGATCGAGTTGTCCCTAATCAAGCCTATGAAACTCTATTTGTTTTAAGTTTAGGGCTGGTCATTGTTTTAATTTTTGAGTTAATTTTTAAAAGTGCTAGGAATCATATTATTGATAAAACAGGAAAAAAACTCTCTTTATATTTTGAAGAAGATCTTATGAAGCGAGTATTGTCTTTACAATCGCAATATGACACTATGATGATTGGAGCAAAAGCCAATTTATTTAAAGAACTCTCTGTTGTACGAGATTTTTTCGCTACTAGGTCTGTTATGCAAATAATCGATTTTCCTTTTTTTATTTTTGCTCTTATTGCCATTGGGTTTATTTCAACAAAAGTTGCAATGGTGCCTTTATTTATAGCTATTCTTATTATTATCGTCAATTTAGCTTTACAAATTCCCATTGCTAATTTAAGTAAAAAGCATCTGGAAAATATTCAATCTAAACAAAACTTCTTAGTTGAAGCCATTCAAGGAACAGACACGGTGAAACTTTCCAATGCAGTTTCATCAAAGCTTTTTAATTGGCGAAGCATTATTGCTCATGCAGAGAATATTCAAATGAAAATTCAAAAAGTTAATGCCTTTGCTTTGAACACCTCTCAAAGTTTTATACAACTAACTACTATTTTAGTAGTCATTGTAGGAGTTTTTGAAATTTCAAATAAAAATTTAAGTGTGGGAGGGTTAATTGCTGTAACTATTTTAGCAAGCCGCGCTATGGTTCCTATTATTACGCTTTCTAGCATGGTAATTAAATTTAAAGAGATTAAAGACTCCTTGCACCATTTAAGAGATTTTTGGAGTTTGCCTTTAGAAAATGAAAAAAATATTCAAATAGGATTAGGAAAACTCAAAGGCGATATTGAGTTTAAAAATGTTACTTATTACTTTAAAAATACTAAATATCCGTCGGTTGACAATATTAATTTTAAAATTACAAATGGTGAAAAAGTTGGAATTATTGGTCAAACAGGAGCTGGAAAATCAACAGTGTTAAGGCTTCTAACCGGGCTTTTACATCCTACAAAAGGAAGTATTTTTATTGATCACCACGACACCTCTACCATTCATCCCGTAGAAATACGGCAAAATATTGGAGTTATGACGCAAGACCCTTTTTTATTTAATGGCACCTTAAAAGAGAATATTGAACTCTCTTCTCCTATAAGTAAAGAAAAAATGATGGAAATAATTACACTTATTGGCTTAGAAGAGTTAATCAAAAAAAGTGGACAAGGCGATGGTATGTCAGTAGGTGAACGAGGTTCAAATTTAAGTACAGGTCAAAAACATCTTGTAGCCTTAGCTCGTGCTATTGTCAATGACCCTTCAATTTTAATTTTAGATGAACCTACCACGGGCTTAGATGTGGGCTTAGAAAAAAAACTTATGGACAATTTAAAACACATCGTGCAGAATAAAACACTCATTTTAATCACTCACCGTTTTGCAGCTCTTGAACTAGTAGATAGAATTTTAGTGGTAAACAATGGCAAAATTGTAGCAGATGGTCCACGAGATGCTGTGCTTCAAGCTCTACGAACTCCCAAAGGCGCTTAAATGAAAATACATTATGAAGATGAACAATGGAACTACCAACTAGTAATTTACCCCTTAATTGCTTTTGTGGTAGCCTTTTTAATTTGGGCAACCTTTACGCAAATAGATGAAGTAGTTAAAGGCGAGGGAAAAGTAGTACCCTCAGGACAAACCAAAATGTTGCAGCACTTTGAAGGGGGTATTATCTCTGAAATTTTAGTCAGAGAAGGCGATAGCGTTAGAAAAGGTGATACTTTATACCATATTAAAAATGAATATTTTATGGCAGATATAAAATCACAAGAAGTTGAAATTATGGCTTTAAAAGCTAGAGCCATGCGACTTCAAGCTTTAATTGATGAAAAGCCATTAACTTATCCCAAAGAGTTTTCATTAGAAATAACCGATATTCTTTCCAATGAGATGCAGATTTATGAAGAAGAGAATGCTAACAGAATTCGTGCTTTAGGAATTGCTAAAGATCAGCTTGAACAAAAACGCTTTAAACTCGAAGAGTTGCAAACAAAAGCCAATAATATAGAGCTTGAACTGCAAGTTGCCAATGAAAATATGGAAATTCAAGATGCTTTACTGAAAAAAAATGTTACCTCAAGGAAAAATTATTTAGCTGAGTTATCCAAAAAACAAAGACTTGTTACTGAAATTCAAGCCACACGAAGCACTATTCCAATTGTTAAGCAAGAGATTCAAGAGGCTTCAAAAAAAATGGAAAATGTTAACTCTGAAATTTTGTCTAAAAATTTAAAACAACTCTCTGAAGTCAAACTCAATATTAAGCAAATAGAAGAAAAATATAAAGCCAGTCAGGACAGAGAACAGAGAAAATTTATAATTAGTCCCGTAAACGGCGTGGTAAATAAACTCTACTTTAACACCGTAGATGGAATCATTAAACCAGGTGATACTATTGCAGAAATTACTCCTATTGAAGACAAACTTATTATTGAAGCGAAAATAAAACCTTCAGACAGAGCACAAATTTGGACAGCTCAAAAAGTCTCTATTGAAATAACAGCGTATGACTTTTCACGATATGGGCTTTTAAAAGGAGAGATAGTATCTATTTCTCCTGATAGTTCAGAAGATAAAATGGGAAATTCACACTACGTTATTCGTGTTAAAGCAGACTTATTAGGCTTTGATGAAAAAACCCCTATTTTGCCAGGAATGGTTGCAAATATAAATATTTTAACAGGGAAAAAGAGCATCTTACGTTATATTATAAAACCTCTAAAAGATATTGCACAAAACTCTTTGACAGAACATTAAATATTATTGTGTTAAAATCACAAAATAAATTATTTAAGGATTTAACTGTATGACCTATATTGAACTTTTAAAACGAATTGATACACTAGCACCTTTGCCTCAAACTCTTTTAGAAATTGAAGAGTTTAAAAAAACAAGTAATTTTGAATCTTCCGATTTATCAAAAATAATTGAACAAGACCCAATTATGGTATCTACCATTTTAAAAACAGCAAACTCTGCAATGTTTGGATTTGCTAGTAAAGTTGACACTTTAAGTCGTGCTATTAGCCTTCTTGGCGTTAACTTTAGTATTTCAATAGCTTTAGGCACAGGAATTAAACAAGCATTAAACAGCGACTTAAATGCCTATGGTGGAAATACTGATACTTTTTTAAGATTAGCAAATATGCAATCAAATTTCATAAATCTTTGGGTTGGAAAAATTGACCTTGATTTAAAAAATGAGTTAATACTTCCAGCTTTCTTACAAGAAAGTGGAAAACTTTTAATTAACAGTGCATTAGTAGATGAACAAAAAGAGAATGAATTTATGGAAGAAGTAAAGGCTGATTTCAAAAATATCAATGCTATTGAAAAGAAATTTGTAGGCATGAGTACAGCAGAAGTTACGTCTGCCATTTTCAAACACTGGAACTTAACACAAAATATTATTAACTCAATTAAGTTTAGCGATGACCCTGCAAAAGCGATGCCACAAATACAAAAACAAGCTCAAATTTTGCATGTTAGTAAAATTGTATGTAATATTATTAACCCACTAGAAAATGAAAGCGTAGAACTAGGACTACAAAAAGCAGTTGAATTTGGATTTGACCCTAGATTTTTCGAAGCAGCAATTGCTAAAATGCAAGAAAGAATGTTGGACGAATAAAAAATATTTCTTATTCATTAAAAAAAGGGGGAAGATGAAATTCATCTTCCCCCTTTTAGCTTTCAAAAAAAGCGGATATTATCCGTTTCTTTTCTTTATGATTTCTTCAGAAACATTTCTTGGAACTTCTGAGTAATTATCGAAAATCATTGAGTATGTTGCTCGTCCTTGAGACATAGATCTTAAATCCGTTGAGTAACCAAACATTTCAGATAATGGAATCATTGCTGTAACTAATTTAATACCAGCTCTGTCGTCCATAGAAACAACTTGTCCTCTTCGCTTACTACAATCTCCAATAACGTCACCCATATAATCTTCAGGTGTTTCAATTTCAACTTTCATAATTGGCTCTAAAATAATAGCACCTGCAGCTGCACTTCTACACGCTTGTTTGAATCCCATTGAAGCAGCAAGTTTAAATGCCATTTCAGATGAGTCAACATCGTGGTAAGAACCATCATACAGTGTTACTTCAATGTTTACCATTGGGTAACCAGCTAGTATACCGCCTTGCATTGCTTCAAAACAACCTTTATCAACTGCAGGAATATATTCTTTAGGAACAACCCCACCTTTAATTTCATTGTTGAATTTGTAGTTTTCTTCGCTTCCAACGAGTGGATTAACTTTTAAGTATACGTGACCGTATTGACCTTTACCACCAGATTGTTTTGCGTACTTGTACTCTTGGTTAACAGAATTTTTGATTGTTTCTCTGTAAGCAACTTGTGGAGCTCCCACTTCTGCTTCAACTTTGAACTCTCGTCTCATTCTGTCAACTAAAATTTCTAAGTGTAACTCACCCATTCCAGAAATAATTGTTTGTCCAGACTCTTCATCTGTTGCAACTCTAAATGATGGATCTTCTTCTGCAAGTTTTCCTAAAGCAATTCCCATTTTTTCTTGGTCAGCTTTTGTTTTTGGCTCAACTGCAACAGAAATAACAGGCTCAGGGAATTCCATTCTCTCTAAAATTACAGGATCTTTTTCAGAAGCTAAAGTATCTCCAGTAATTGTAAATTTAAGACCAACAACCGCACCAATTTCACCAGCATAAAGCTCTTTTGCTTCTTCTCGGCTATTTGCGTGCATTTTCAGCAGTCGTCCAATTCTCTCTTTTTTCATTTTTGTAGAGTTTAGTACGTATGTTCCAGATTCTAAAACACCTCGATATACTCTTGTAAATGTTAACTGTCCAACAAACGGGTCAGTCATAATTTTAAATGCTAAGGCTGCAACTTCACCTTCATCGCTTGAAGGAACAATAACAGCTTCACCGTCTTGAGTTTCCCCTTTAATGTCAGCAACTTCAGTTGGAGCTGGTAAATACATAGCAACTGCATCAAGAAGTGTTTGAACTCCTTTATTTTTAAATGACGTTCCACATACCATTGGAGTAATAGCCATTGCTAGACATCTGTCTTTAAGTCCCGATACAATCTCTTCTTCAGTTAATTCAATACCTTCAAGATATTTTTCCATTAACTCTTCAGTAGACTCAGCTGCTGCTTCAATCATTTTTTCTCTGTATTCATTAGCTATTTCAACTAAATCAGCAGGAATTGCTTCAACGTGGAAATTTGAACCCATTTCAGCATCTTCGTCCCAAACAATAGCATTCATTTTAACTAAGTCAACAATACCTTTAAAGTTCTCTTCAGCTCCAATTGGAATTTGAATAGGAATAGGATTTGCTTTTAGTCTTTCATTCACTTGTTTTTCAACATTAAAAAAGTTTGCGCCAGTTCTGTCCATTTTATTTACATAAATGATTCGTGGAACTCCGTATTTGTTAGCTTGTCTCCAAACTGTTTCAGATTGTGGTTGAACCCCACCTACTGAACAAAATACTGCAACAGCACCATCTAAAACTCTCATAGAACGCTCAACTTCAATAGTAAAGTCAACGTGTCCTGGAGTATCTATGATGTTAATTTGAAGCTGGTCTTTTGTAATTGGATGGTTCCAATAACAAGTCGTTGCCGCACTTGTAATGGTAATTCCTCTTTCTTGTTCTTGCTCCATCCAGTCCATTGTTGCAGAACCTTCGTGAGTTTCTCCAATTTTGTGAGAAACACCTGTATAGAATAAAATTCGTTCAGTTGTAGTTGTTTTTCCTGCATCAATATGAGCAGCAATACCTATGTTTCTAACTTTATCAAGGGGTGTTTTTCTAGCCATTGTTTTTTCCTACCATCTGTAGTGAGCAAATGCTTTGTTAGCTTCTGCCATTCTATGCATATCTTCTTTTTTCTTGAAAGAAGAGCCTCTTTCACTTGCTGCTTCAAACAATTCATTGGCTAATCTCTCAACCATTGTTCTTTCGTTTCTTTTTCGTGAAGCATCAATCAACCATCTTAGTGCTAAAGTTTGTCTTCTTACAGGTCTAACTTCAACAGGAACTTGGTATGTAGCTCCTCCAACTCTTCTTGAACGAACTTCTAAAAGTGGTTTAACATTTTCAATTGCTCTTTCAAATAAATCAATACCTTTGTCTTCGCCTCTGCCATCTAAGTTTGCAATAGCACCATACATTATTTTTTCTGCAGTTGATTTTTTACCATCTAACATAATTGCATTTACAAATTTTGTGATCACTTTACTACTGTAGATAGGATCAGCCATTATTTCTCTAACTGGAGCTTTTCTTCTTCTCATTTTATTATCCTTCTACTTATTTTTTAGGGGCTTTTGGTCGTTTAGTACCATATTTAGATCTTGCAACAGTTCTGTTAGCAACACCAGCTGTGTCTAATGCACCTCGGACAATGTGGTATTTAACCCCAGGTAAATCCTTAACTCTTCCCCCACGTACAAGAACAATTGAGTGTTCTTGCAAGTTGTGACCTTCACCACCGATATATGAAATAACTTCATAACCAGTTGTTAATCTAACTTTTGCAACTTTTCTTAAAGCCGAGTTAGGTTTTTTTGGTGTAGTTGTATATACTCTTGTACATACGCCTCGTCTTTGTGGACATCTTTCCAACGCTGGAGATTTAGATGTTTTAATTATCTTTTTTCTCGATTTTCTAATCAATTGATTAATTGTAGGCATTTTTTCCCTTTGGTAAAAATTATAAAGTAATGTAAACACGGTATGAAAATTGTGTATTTAGATTCTCTATATTAATTGGTTTGAGCAATTCAAGCAATGCTCATGCTTCTCGCAAACTTTGACATATGCAAAAGCATAATCAAAACGATACTACCATTCTAGAGAAACATGGGAGTTTCCTAAAAAAGTTAAAAATTATACTGAAGAGGAGCTTAATTAACACTTATAAAGGATTCTTTACCTACTTTTATTGTAGAGATATTAAAGTTGCATTTTTGTAATTTAGTATTGAGATGAAACATGTAAAACTATAAATATTATTAAGTTTTAAATTTATACTCTCAATAATTAGTTTACTGTGTAAATATGCTCTTAAAAACTTCCAGTTTTCAAGGGAAAAAGAGTAGAAAATCAAATCAAGAAGACATACACCCCACCACTACTTTAAGCCCCTTTCCTATAAAATCAACCCCATGAACACTCTATTTTTAATTGCACTCACCATAAATATAATTACATTTTTCTTCTTTGGCTTAGATAAACAATTAGCTATAAAAAATAAGCATCGTATTAGTGAAAACAAACTTCATATTCTCTCTATTTTTGGAGGTTTTATAGGAGCATTTGTTGCAATGTTTTTATTTAGGCATAAAATAAAAAAGTTCCCCTTTATGCTTATTCAAACAACCATTTCTATTTTATGGATATTATTAATTGGGTATAAACTCTATAAAATTTCTTGAACTCTTCCCACTTCTCCACTTTGTAATCGGACTTTAATCCCATGTGGATGGGAAGGAGAATTGGTCAAAATATCTTTTACTACACCTTGTGTTAATTTACCGTTTCTTTGGTCTGCTTTTAGCACAATATTGACTTTTAAACCTATTTTTACATCAAATCTTTTTTTTGGATCCATTTTATTCTCTTTTATTTAATTTTTGTTAAGTTTGCGTTTTTTAGTTCGTACATACTACTAGATAGGCTCTCTATAAAACTTTTATGGTGCGAAACTATAATCATAGATTTTTTAATTCCATTAAGTAAATCAATAATTTTTTCTTGACTTTGTTCATCTAATGCGTTGGTGGGTTCATCTAGGAGTAGAATTTTTGGCTCAAGAACAAGCAATCCTGCTAGTGCCGCCGTTTTTTGTTCTCCGCCACTTAGTTCAAATACGCTTCTGTTTTTTAAGTGTGTTATATTTAATTGTTCCAGCAGTTTTTCAGCTTTATGAATAGCTTCTTTTTGGCTTATTTTATTGGCACGAAGAGAGAAACAGACATCTTCTATAACCGTGGGGCATAAAAAATGGTTGTTAACATCTTGTGGTAAGTAACCAATTTGGTGTCGGTGGGCTTTGAATGCTTTTAAACTCTTCATGGGTTCATGAAAAAGTTCAATGCTTCCACTTGTGGGAGAAACTAATCCTGCTATGATTTTTAAAAGAGTGCTTTTACCTGAGCCGTTTGCTCCAATAATTGCTACTTTTTCTTCATGTCCTACGTGCAGGTTTATTTGTGTTAAAATAGATTTATTTTCATTTGAATACGAAATCTCTTTTAAATGCACCGAACAACTCATAGTCTCTCTTTATAGCAAAATTACAGCAACAACCATTGCAGTTAAAATAATATCATATTTGTTTAGTGCGTTGGTTTGATTTAAATAAATCTCCCCTTTAAATCCGCGTGCTTGCATACAAAAATTCAACTCTTC
>JBAYYP010000075.1:0-10064 GCA_041672955.1 Arcobacteraceae bacterium | reverse complement strand
AGCCGTGTTTGTTATCTCTCCTTTGATTGTTATCTTCGCTTTATTTAAAAAAACTACATCATTCCAAGTAGCTATCTCATCTGATAATTTTGGATTTTTTATAGTATAAAGTCCTCTTGCTTTATCTATAGCTTCTTGGGACAAATCATCAATGGTTGCACCATCGCATATCTGTAAACTCCAATCAAAATCACTATTTTGGCTTCTTATTCTCTCTAGCTCTTCAAGATTTAAAGGCTGTAGTTCTGAGCCATCTCTTCCATGGTAATGACCTTTCCAAGCGATGGGAAGTCCGAGAGGGGCAGATGGTATTTGGAATAATACAACTCTTTTGCCCTCTAGTTCTGTTTCATAAATCTCTTTAAAAGTAATTCTATTTGTTGTATGGTTTGCTACTTCAGCTTTTAGATTATGAAGTGCCTTTTTATCAACTCTAAAGTTTGTCCCCATTACACTTTTGTCATCTTTGATACCAAATATAAGCCAAGCATCCCTTTTATTTAAAAGATTTGCTTCATTTGATAAAGCACTAAAATATTTACCAAGTTTTTCAAAATCAAATTGATTTTTAGCTTCTTTGTATTCTAAAATTTCACTTTCGTTGTTGATTTCTAAAAATTGTTGAAGTGTTTGATCTATATTTTTTAAGTTCATTTTATCTTCGTTCCTTATCCATAAGTATCTTCCAATATCCACCCTTAGCTGGACCAATTCTTTCAAGCAGTTCTAAATCTCTAAGCTTTTTAATATTATTTCTTATATTTTTCTCATTAATACCAACTATCTTAGACAATTCTACTTGAGTGATATTAGGATTATCACCCATTAGTTCAAGTATTTTTATTTGATTTAGATTCAGGTTTTTTACTAGGTCTCTATTTAGGTCTTTTACTAGGTCTTTATCTACGACCTTATTAAAATAAAATTCAACCCATAATCCATTTTCCCATCTAAATTGTGGAGTAATGCCATTAAATTTTTGTGATTCTTCTATGATTTTTTCTATCCCTCTTCCCCAAGATTCAATATAACCAGCTAAGAAAAATGGATACGCTAACAGTGGATTATGTGGTTCGGATGTATGTTTTCGCAAAAGTGTATCAATTGTCCAGTGTGGTGGTAAATCACCTGCATTCCACATAAGAAGCTTGTCGTCATACACACTTATTTGTATGCTGTTTTGTGAACTATAGTCTTTATGAACAACTGCATTGATAAGAGCTTCTCTAAAAGCCAGTTCTGAAACAGGAAAGCTCTCTACCCTTTGAATACCCTCATAGCTAATAAAAGCACTGAGATATTTTGTAAAAATCAGCTCCATGACTTTATCAACTTGCTCAAAAAGATTGCCCTCTATCACATCTTGATAGATTAGGTCGGTATTTGATTTGAAATATCCTATTTTTATCATGCTTCCCATGACATATTTCATAGGCTCTTTTGCAAATAACAGTGCCGTAGCTCGTTTGAGATAATCACCCTCTCGGAGTCGTAACTTATCCACTAAAACATCATCACTCTCTTTTAAAAGTATAGGATCTATGCGTTGCTTTTTTTCTGCTTTTTCTCTAAAGAGTCTAAAAGCATAAGGGTCTAAATCTGTCTCTGTCAAATAAGGTACTGGCACACTATCCCAAGTTTTACCTTGTCTGCTAAGCAAAAACTTATCAAGAGCCACCCCTTTTAGCTCTTGTGTTGTACTTCCACTTCTATAATAGTACGAACCTTTGTAGCTTATAGGATATGGATATTTATCTGTGATGATTTCAAGATACTCTTTATCTTCATCTGTATGGAGATTTACATCTACCATGATGCCTAGAATATCTCGTACTTTATTTGGTATATCTTCTAGAAGTTTTTTGGCATTGTCTATGCCTATGATATTGCCACTATCGTCCACACCGATATAGAGTTTTCCTCCATCACTGTTACCAAATGCACTTATCCATTTTATATACTCGTCTTTGTACAGTTTTTTGAATTCTGTGTTTTGGGATTCGTTAAGTTTTAAGTTCATATTAGATTACTCCAACTTTTATATTTACTATACATATGCGGACATCCTACAGCTAACTTGGTTTATAGTCTCATTGAATTTATTTTCCCAATATATAGGTTCTATATCCATTAAACTACCCCACGACAATCCATTATTTTGTATTGTAGCAATCTTTAATTTACCTATAATTTCATCTTTATTCAACTTTCTCATACCATTCCAAACCCAAAATCTATTAAAAGCCTTATCTATTTGTTCCTTTGTAAAAGAATTTAATTTTTTACATTCATTTGCCAAATCAGCAGCACTATCATCTGGAAATAGTATTTTTCCTTCGTCAAACTGTTTCCATATTCTTTTTGATTGACTAATGGAATGTTTAAAATAATATTTTTTTACGCTACTTATAGTATCAAGGTTAGTATTTTCTGCAACTTTTAAAACACTTGCTCTTTGTTGCTCAGGTCTTGGCAATGGCTGCCAACCAAGATACTCGAGTTCTATATTTTCTGAATCGCAATTTCCCATAAAAGGTGGAAGAAATATTTCCATTATTTTATAGATAACTCCAGGTTTTGTAATATTACTAATTGGATAATATTCTCCATTTTCATATTTGCAAGTAGCAAAAAAGGAGGCTACATCAAAATTATTTGTAATATCCAAATAATTGGTATGCATTCCATAATGTTGAGCCATACCAGTAAGATTAATACAAAATGGATTTTCTATAAATTGCATTGAATGGACGAACTTTATAAATGGATGATTTTCTAATAGTTCTTCAAAAGCTATAGTTCTACATATATTTAAAAATTGTTCTTCTTCTGAATTGCATCTATCTAGTGTAGTATTACAAATTTCAAAATCTTCATTTTGCCCTCTATACTGAACTGATGAAAACTCTGTACCACTTTTAAGATGAACACAACCATCTATTCCAACCATAGCATGCAATCTTTCTATATCGTCAAATACTATTCCATTTGCTTGACCATTATGGGTAAATTTTCTACCAGTATTAATAGGTCTTAGTTGAAGTTTTTGTTTTAAAGATTTTAAAGTTGGATGATATATGCTCACACTTTCACCCTCACTTTTCCACTTAATAAATCGTTCATAAGTCCTTTTTTTAGTTCTTTTAGTTTGTTTAGATTTGTTGTTTCTTTTTCTATTTTTTTATCTTGTGTGGTTAGGATTTCGGCTATTTGTTTTTGTTCATCAATATCTATCATCATGAAATTTATAGAATAAAAATCTCCATGATTTAAATCTGGGATTGTTGTAACTCCTGCTTTTAATTCAATTTCAAGTTGTACTTTCGGAGATTCCAGAAAATAAATAAAAAAGGTTTTATCAATTTTTTTTCTGTCAAAATTAATAAGAAAAAAATTATTATGAAATACTCCACTAACATTTGTAATTATTACGCCAGTATTTCCTGTTCTTGTCATAAGAATATCTTCAAATCCACAAACAACTGATTTTTTAGGATTTTCAATATACTCAACTGCTTTATTATTCTTTAAATACTGAATAGTTATGTATGGGTGTGAGTTAAAACTCATATTATTTTTTCTATCTGTTATTGCTATTTGCAAGCCTTGTTGAGCTTTTGTCACTTCTTTTAAACTCACAACCTCCCACTCTTGTGGAATTAGTCCTAGTTCTGTTTCTTTGTATGTGTGAGTTTTTGGGGAGCGGATTTTGCCGTTTTGGTCTGTGCCGTGGCTTAGGAGTTTTTGCATCAGGGCTTTTTTGATGTTTTTCTCTTTTTCTATAATGAGATTTGTGGATTCTATGGTTTTATCTAAAGTAGAGAGGATTTTGGCGATTTTTTCTTGTTCTTTTTTTTGTTTTGGGATCAATATATTTATATTTGCAATGTTTGCTTGGTTTATCGATGGTAAAGCACCTGTTTGAACATAATCTGCAAAATCTATAGAAAGCATAATAAAATACATATATCGTAGATCAAAATTATTCTTAACTATCATTCCCATCATATTATTATCAATAATAGATTGTCTTGATAAAATTCTTCTTCTATTTAATAAAAGGGCAGCCCCAACTTTGGCAAAAACAATGGTATCTTTTGGAAATATAGTATATTTCATATTTTTTTGTATATCTTGATTTATATAATTATTAGAAACTGAAATATATTTTTCATTTCCAACTGATGTCATGTCACTTACTTTTAAAAATGGAAAATCTCCTATGGATAAACCTTGGTATTCTTCACTAAAACCATCGCCACCTTTAAATTTAGCAATTATTCCCAATTTCTCAACTTCCCACCCATCAGGCACATTCAAAATTTCACTCATAGATAACCCAGTTCACTCAAATATGCTTTTATCTCATTCGTTGCTTCATCTCGCTCTTTTTCTATGCTCACTAAACTCACCTCATACTTATCCCATAGGTTTTCTATAGATCTGATGGTAGCTTGTTTTTTCTCGCCCAAATATCTGTTTGCAATGTTTAGAGCATCTAGCTTTAGCTCTCTTGTCACTAGCTCTTTTATGTTTGACATGTCATGAAAAAGTTTTGCTTTTATCTCTTGTATATTTTCTCTTATGACTACTTTATCATTCTCTTCTTTTGCATTTTTTAGCTTTTTTGTAAGCTCTTGTAGTTTGGTGTGGTGCTCTTTTTGAGACTCATTTAGAGATGCTACAAACTCCTCGTTTGTACTTATAAACGCATCACTTAGTAGGTTATAATCATATCCGTTATTTTTGATAGACTTGATGGTAAATTTGTTATCCACCCACCAAGATGCAAAGATACCACGCACTTTAAATCTATCTAGCACGCCATCATTTACAAACTCTTTTTCTATTAGTTCATATCCACTTATATAGAGTGTAGTTATGTCGCTTTTGTTATCATCTATGAGAGTTTGATATTTGTCGTACCAGCTACTTACCTTTGCCATTATGCTTGCATCTGTAGAGATAAATGCCTCACTCTCTTCTAATAACTCTCTTATGTTTTGTTTTTCAGTTATGTTTTCTTTGAAGCTGTAGTACTCTTCATCTTTTGAGTCAAATAGCATCTCGGGACTCACTTGGTTGCTACTCATCAGATCCTCGTTCCATTCGCTCTTTGGTACGCCACCTTTTAGATGTGCTTTTACATCGTGCGGTTCTGGCGGTGGAGTGTTGTCTATATATCTTCGTATGTTGAGATTGAAATCTTCTTTTTTTATCTCTTCTAGGTTCACAAGGCGAGAGTATTTTGGAAGCTCTAGGCGGTTTTGATATACAAAGTTTATCTTCTCAATATCTTCCGCTCTTAGTAGGTTTTGGTTTTTACCCTCTTTATACTCCGCATCTGCGTTTATAAATAAAATCTTGTCATCTTTTTTTGACTTGTTTATTATAAGAAGTGCGGCAGGGATGCCAGTACCGTAAAAGAGTCCACTTGGTAGCCCAACGACCGCTTCGAGGATGTTTCTCTTTTCTATAAGCTCTTCTCTAAATCGCCCCTCTTCACTCCCACGAAAAAGTACTCCATGAGGCATTACTACGCCCATTTTGCCGCTTGACTTTAGTGAGGCTATCATGTGCTGGACAAACATATAGTCGCCCTTTTTTCCGCCCTCTGGCATGAAGTGAGAAAAACGCTCTTTAAATTTTAAATTTGCTTTTGTGTAGTTTTGAGAAAATGGTGGATTGGCAATCACTCTATCAAACTGCATTAGTTGACCATCTTTTGTATGGAGTGGGTCTTCTAGTGTATCTTCGTTTTTTATGTCCGCATTTGAAATGCCATGAAGTATCATGTTCATCTTGCACATTGCCCATGTTGTAGCTATTGCATCTTGCCCATAAAGAGAAAAATCATTTGAGTTGTATATCTCTTTTATATGCTCTTTTGCTTGTATGAGCATACCACCACTTCCAACAGTTGGGTCATAAATACTCATACCAGGTTTTGGGTCTAAGATTTTAGTCAGAAGCGTAACAACTCCACTAGGAGTATAAAACTCTCCTGCTTTTTTGCCCGCACTATCTGCAAAATATTTAATAAGATATTCATATGCAGCACCTAAAAGGTCTGGAAATTCAAAATCTTCATCTCGCAAACGAATCTTGTCAAAGTGCTGGATGAGCTGGATGAGTTTGCTATCGCTTATCTTGGAGTTACCTACTTTTTTGTTGAAGTCTATGTGTTTGAGAACATCTTCAAGTGATGATAAGTTTGATTCTTCAATGCTTGAAAGAGCAGTATTTAAATTTTCTCCTAAATTCTTTTTTAAATGCTGTAGGTTTTTCCATCTAGCATTTTCTGGGATATTAAAAGTAAATTGATGGTTTTGCAAAAGAATATTTATGGTTTCATCGTCATGTTCTTCTTTTTTATAGGCTTCTTTTACTTTTTGCTGCTCTGCTTCAAACTGATCGGAGAGTCGTTTGAGAAACAACATGCCAAATATATACTCTTTGAACTCACTCGCCTCCATCTTACCACGAAGTATGTCAGCAGCACTAAAAAGGTGTTGTTCAAGTTGAGAGAGAGTTAGTTTTTGCATAATTTATGATTCCATTTATAAAATAATTGTTTTTTTAAATGCTTTTATTCTATCTAAAAATAGATAAAAAGAGCTGTCATATAGTCACTATAAATAGACATAATTATAATTAGGTTTACAAAATTTGCAATATAGGGTTAATATGACTTACAATATTGTAAGCGACATAGAAAGAGTTACAGTCCCTATTTATTAGTTAAAAATTTCATTATAATACTTACTCTAAAGAGTGCTCTGTAATGCTAGACCTCTTATGTTTCATTTCAGTATTAACATACAAATTATCTATTATTCAGCCACTATATTTTTGATGGTATAGTGGTTGAATAAATATTGTTGTTCAAGAAGAGGGATCATCTTTTGGACAAATCCCAATGAAATCACCAAATCCCCACCAACCTCTTTTAGTATAAAGTTCCCTTGGGTTTTTAGGAACTAATTTAAGTTTGGAGCTGGCTAAATATTCGATGGCATCAGCCTTATTTTTAAATTGCAAAGCAGTTATAAATTTTCTAGACTCGTAAAATGAAAGATATTCAGGCTTTTTTTTATCAAAAATATCTTTTTCTCTTAAAATTTTCGATCTAACAAAAACTCTTATTTTCAGTAATAATTCCTCTTTTTTATATTTATTTTCTTCTTTTTTAAACATTTTTTTCTCTCCTTTTGATTATTTTTTTTAATTTTATAATTTGAGCTTCTAGCTCTTCTCTTTGATTTACAAGATTATTAAGTGAATCAATTTTGCATATTGAGGAATTTAAAAACTGATTAAATTTCCTTAACTCATCTAACATGTTTTCTTGTAACTTTTGCGTATTTTCGAACTCTTTTTTTGTTTTTATTAGTTCTTGAATAACAAAATCTTGACTTTTTTGACTAAATTCATTTAATTTTTTATCTAATGAATTGACTGAATTTGAATGAATTTCAAAAAAATCACTCTTCATTTTTATGTTCGATTTCAAAAAAATGAACAGAAAAAATAATATACTCATTATATAAACGATAATATAAGCAATTATATTAAGATTAAAGCTCATTTTTTTCTAGCTCCTTCCATAGTCGAATAATATAAGTATGAGAGGCATCAAATCGGTGCCTTTTCCTTATATATTTAGATATATCTCTAAAACTATATTCTTCAGATTTTAGTTTTTGTACAACAGACCAAATATTTAATAATTTTTCCCGTTTTTCTTTTATTCTTATTTTTTTGTGTTTTTTAACTTCAAATTGAGAAATATTTCTTATTAAATCAATGTTTTGAGACTTGTTTTTCTTATTTCCATTTTTCTCTTTTTGATAAAAAAGATCAATTGCCAATAAAAATGAAGCGAGTGAAACTATTTCCATTTTTGCATTTCTATTGTTTAATTTAAAGAATTGATTCCTCTGCTCAATAAACACTTCAATTTGAACTGCTGTATTCTGTCTTGAAAACCAACTCACTAGTTTTTTCCTTTTTTCAATAGAGCATGCTGTTGCTTGCTCTATTTGAGTGTTAAGATCATATGGTTTCATTTTTTACTCCTTCAACAATTGTATGTTCTTCAATCCACTTATCTATTTCTATTCTGTCGTAACGAATAAATTTACCAATTTTCATGTACGGAATGCTTTTTTTCATCCTCATTTTCGCTTGTGTACTTTGCGAGAATTGATACTCACTCTCAAGGGATACTGGTGTAAGCCATCTTTTCATGTTTATTCCTTTTGCAATGTAAAAGGTACCTTTTGTTGTTTCTTAATTTCGATCGATTCTGAATTATATAATAAGAAAGAACCTATAAATAGGGCTTTATATCAGTGTAAATAAAATAAATACTAAAACAGGTGAAATTAATAAATTATATACTAGTATATTATTTCGATACTAATTAAAGGATGGAATATGTTAGAATATTTTAAAAATGAAGAACAACTAATTCAAAGGCTTGAAGTTGTTCGGAATAAATTAGGGCTACAACAACAAGATTTTGCTAAAGAAATTGGAATCTCAAAACAAGCATATACTAATATTATAAAAAAAAGAAGGAATGTTAATTGGGAAGAATTATTTTTTGTTTGTAAGAAATTTCAAATTGATGGCAATTGGCTTTTTTTTGGTACTGGTGATATCCAGGCAGATACAACAATTCTTAATCCAACGATTAATTTAATTGAAGAAGTTAACCACTATTTTTTGGATGATAAATTTTCACATAAAATTTTACTTGAAAAAGTTTTTGAAAAAATAATTCAGAAATTGCATCAGAATACTCTTTTAACAAAAATAATAGGAGAAAACAGAACTCCAATTAAGTTTTTATTAAGAATTTTAGCTAATGAAGTTCAAAAAGAATATTATTCCAGACTTGAATTTATCAATGAAATTGAAAAAATAGAAAGTGAAAACAAACTAACAAAGAAAAATTTAAAAAAAATTATTGAAAACTTATCAGAAGAAGAATTATTTTTGATAACAAAATATAGAGCAAATTTTATTAAAATATATTTATCAGAACTTGATTTCGCCGATAAAGTTTTTTTCAAAGAATTTAAAAAATTGTCACTATAGTTATTGTAATTATTTATTTATAATATTTTGAATAACTTGTTCGACAACTTCAGAGCTTTTCATATAGTTTAGTGTTAGATATTTAGATAGTGTCGTAGTATTGTTATGGCCCAACGCAGCACTCATTAAAGTTGGGCTCATACCTTGTTCTGCCATTGCAGATACGATTATATTTCGTAATCTGTGAAGAGTAAAATTTGGAATAAGTTGTTTGAGTTTATTTGTTTGTTTTTCAACATTAGTAACTCTTTGACCTTGATTAACAAATGATTCATACACCCAACCTGTTTTACTTTGAAACTTTTCCAACTCTAATCGGATATTTTTTGCTAAATGGAAAACTTGATGTTCACCATTTTTTGTGTCTTCAAGTAAGTATGTATTATTTTTGAAATCTATTTGTTCCCATTTTAGAGTTAATATTTCAGATTTTCTTCTACCTTGTATTGCAAATAAGTAAAAAGATAAATAAAAAGGATTATTATGAAATACTTCATAAATGGTTTTAATTATTATAGATAATTCATCACTTGCGTGCATGACTATTTTTTTAGTTCTTGGAATTTTAATTGAGATTCCATAACATGGATTAAAATCAATTACTCTATTTGCTACAGCTTCATGAAAAGTAGGATTCAATATTTCTAAAGTAGTTTTTACAGTTCCTGGGGCTAATCCTAAATTTTCTTGTTTTTTAATACAATCTTTTATATGCATTTGCCTAATATCAATAATTTTTTTATTTCCTAAGCTTTTGGCTATATATTTTTCGTAATGTTTTTTCTTTGTTTGTGTCCAAGTTGTTTGTGGCAGTTTATCAAAATGTTGTGCTTATAATACCCCAAGAAAAAGAAACAACAATTTGTAAAGTTTAATTCTCAAAAAGATAGAATTAAACAATAAAAATAGAGGGTATAGATATGAGTAGAAAGATGAAACAATACAGTACTGAATTTAAG
>JBAYYP010000074.1:0-10215 GCA_041672955.1 Arcobacteraceae bacterium | reverse complement strand
TAAAAGCTGCAAAAATTAACCAAATTACACTGTTTGAAAACCCAGATAATGCCCAAGTGACACTCTCTTTTGAGTTGCCTACAAGACCTAAAACTGCAACAAATGAAATACCTGTAAAGCCAACTAATGCAGCAGGTACGGGTTCAACTATAAGCCCCACAACAACGGCTAAAAATACAGCTAAAAAGTGCCACGCATTGCTGCTTAGACCTTCGGGTGCTGGAATAAACCACATTATGGCTAAAACAATAAGTGGTAAAAACATTTTTAGTTTTGCTGACATAACTCTCCTTTTAAATCAAGAATATAATATACTTATGATAATAATATCAAAAAATTATGTATTTTATATGTCACTAAAAACAAAGGAGAGTATCATGTTAAAAAAAGTTTTAATAAGCTTATTGTTGAGCACTTTATATCTTTGTGCCAATGAGTTAAATTTTTCAAATAAGTTAATTTTTTCGCAAGAAGAAGCCGTAACAAAAAATAAGAAAATATTAGTAATGTTTACACAAGAAAATTGCCCTACATGTGAGTATATGGAAAGTGTTGCCTTTGAAGATGCTCTTTTGGCAAATTATATGAACAAGCAATTTATTTTAGTAAAACTTGATATAAACAAAGATACAATGCCCCAAGATTTAAATGTTTATGGTACCCCTACATTTTATATTTTAAATGCTCAAGGGCAGAAACAAGGGCGACCCATAGTAGGTGGTGGAACGCCACAAGCATTTTTAACACTTTTAAAATCGTATCAAAAACAGTAAAAGGAAACCTTTGTCGTATTCAATTATTTTAGGAAAACAAGATTTTTTAGAGAGTTTAAGAGGAAAAACTGCCTCTTTTTTATTGGCAGGTTCTGTAACAAAAACATGTGAAATTCCCAACCTTTCGCAAGCTGGGATTCCAGGAAAATTGCACTTAACACCGGTGTTAGATGCCGAGTTTGTAATGGTAAAGCAAGTGCGTTCTTTAGAAAATATTGCCACAACGCCAAAAGGTGTTCCTACTCCTGCTTTAATTACAAGGGCCGTTCATGAACTAAAAGGCTTTAAAGAGATTGAACTTTTAAATTTAGGTCTTGAAACATTGCCAAAAATTGAACACTTTACTGTTCATGAATTTGGATTAACACCCAGTGAAGACATTACAAAAGGGGCAAACATTGAAGCGTTAAGTCTCTTTGAAAAAGGGTTAGCGTTTGCACAAGAGTATGTACCTAAAAGCGACTATACTATTTTGGCTGAAAGTGTTCCAGCAGGTACTACAACAGCTGCTGCTACGGCAAAAGTGTTAGGATATAAAAGTGAAAATTACTTTTCAAGTTCTTATAAAAATAGCCCTAATGAGCTTAAAAAAGAAGTTATTGAAAAATCACTAAGTAACACAAATGAATCTATGGATATTTTTGAGAAACTAGGGTTCGTTAGTGATAATATGATTATTTTTAGTGCTGGGTTTATCTTAGGACTTCAAGCAACTCCGCATAAACTAATACTAGCAGGGGGAACGCAAATGGCAAGTGTGCTGTTGGTGGTTAACTCAGTTCTTAAAACTATGGGTGGAGAGTTGGATTCTAGTAAAATTTCTTTGTGTACTACTAAATGGATAGCTGAAGATAAAAACTCAAATATTAAAGCCATTTTAGAACAGCTTGATTTTAAAATAAACCTTTATGCCAGTGATTTTGATTTTTCTCTTTCAAGCCATCTGGCTTTAAAACTTTACGATGAAGGTGAAGCTAAAGAGGGTGTTGGGTGTGGAGCAGCACTGTGTTATGCTTCTATAAATGGCATAACAAAAGAACAAATAACACAAAAAACAGAGAGTTTTTTAAATAGTAATTAATAAGAGAAAAGTAAAATTTAATATAAAGGAGTGGTATGCCACAAAATTTAAAACAATTTTTTAATTCAAGCAAGAGTCATGTAGGCTCTTTAATTATCAAAGGTCTTTTTTGGTTAGCCCCTATTGTCGCAGTTACCCTAATTATTTTATGGATGTATGACAATATAAGCTCGTTAACCTCTTTTTTGTTTAATGCTATTGGCTTTAATATTGAAAGCTCACCATTTTTATGGACAATTTTTGGAGTTTTACTTTTAGGAATTATTGCATATATTGTGGGTATTTTTGTAGAGACAAGACTGGGCGATTGGGTTGAAAAAATCTATATGAAAATCCCAGGGTATGGAACTATTAAAGAGTTAATTGATATTTTCAATACCTCAAAATCGGGTGAAAACAAGGTTTTGGTGGTGCTAATTAAAGGGTTTGGTAGTACAGGTCATAATATAGGGTTGATGTATTCAACCAAGCAAAGTGTTCTAAAAGACCACTACACCGTTACCCTTTCTATGACACCCATTCCCAATGGCGGATATTTATTTGAAGTGCATAAAGATAAGATATATGTTATAGAAGAAGCCACTTTTGACAGCAATTTGCAATATTTACTCTCTATGGGAGTGAAATCTTTAGCGGAAATTTTAAAAATTGAGCCTAAAAACATAGATGAGTTTAAAACACTGGACGCATTTTTAAAAGAGCCTAAAGCGTAATATTTTCCAAAAACTCAATTTCATTATCTACAACAATAATGGCATCTATGACGTAAGCGGTGTTGAGTTTTTTGGTTTGAATATAATATTCAACACTTCGTTTTAGTTTTGAAAGTTTAGAAGTCGTAATATTTTGTACCGCTATTTCATACTCTTGTGCCGATTTTACTTCACAAAAATGGTAAACATCATCCTTTTGGGCAATAATATCAATTTCACCCATTTTTTTAGCATAAAAGTTTTGTTCAATTATTTTAAAGCCGCGTGAAATAAGATATTCACATGACTGCTTTTCAGCCGCATCCCCTTTAGACCGACTCAACTTCTACTCTTACAGATTTAAATCGGGCGGTCATTATTAGCTCATCGCACTCATCGCCAAATAAAAAATTTACCTTTGAAGAAGCGTGGTGAAAGGTAGTAAACAACGTGTTTGGTTGAATACTTTTCACATATTTTATAGGCAAAATAGAAGTTTCACCGTAAGGCGTTCTTAAAATAACATGATCGCTGTTTATTCGTACCTTATCTTCAATAGAAGCTAAGACAATATCTTTGTCATATTTACTGTTTAAATTTTGGCTTTGAATCGTTTGAGCAGCGTTGTTATAGTGAACAATCGTTCTTCCCGTGGTTAAATAAAACTCATTTTTTGCAAACGATTCTTTGGTTACTAATTTTTGAACTTGTTCACGAAGTTGGTATTGATGATATTTAAATTCACCTTTCCCATCTTGGGTTCTAAACTTTTCAAGGTGTAAAATAGGGGTGTCCTCTTTATCAATAGGCCATTGCATTCCTCTGTTTCTGTTTTTTGATAACTTATGATAGGTTGCCCCAAAGTACCTTGTGCCAACGGCTTTTTTTGTCTCATTCCAAACTGCTTCACTGTTTTCATAAATAAAATCGCCCGAAATTTTATTTTCAATGTCTCGAAACACTTCCCAATCATCTGGTAAAGCCACATCCACAAAGGGTTGAGAAAGATGAAGCCGTCTCATGGCATTAACATAGACACCCACTTTTTCATATGCCGATTTTACGCCAAAAACAATATCCGATTTTTTGCTGATTTCATTCATAAAAAGTTCATTTGAAATAATCAATTCTAAATTTTCTAAAGCCTTATGCACCTTATTTTGATTGGGGTGAATATGCGCAATATCTTCGCCCATTACATACATGGCTTTTATATTACCTGCTAACATTTCATCTATTAGCTGTGGAGTCATAAGACCAATCTCTTTAGGCGTTTTATAGTCAGGGTCAAAGTAGGGCAAACAACCCGTATCGCAAGCGCCTTGAACGTTGTTCTGTCCACGCAAAGGCATTAACCCAGCACCCGTTTTCCCAATATTTCCAGTAAGTAGAGCCAAATTGGTAATGGCCATAACCGCATATGAGCCATCAAGATGTTCAGTTATGCCTAAACCCCAAAAAAACATTGATTTTTTAAGAGCATATTCTCGTGCAACTTGGGGAATTTGTTCCGCTAAGGCTTCATAGCCAACAATATTTTTCATATACTTAGGGTTAGCAAAAGGGTCATTTAATATGGCATCTTTATACGCTTCAAACCCTTTACAACGGCTATCTATAAACTCATTTTTGTAAAGTTTTTCACTCAAAATCACATAGGCCATCATATTTAAAACCAGTAAATTGGCTTCATAAGGAGTTACTAACTCATGACTTGCAAATTTTCCCAGTTGAATGACTCGCACATCAATGATACTTAGCGTTGCCGTTTTATCTCGAGCAGCTTTTATAATTCTATTGGCAACAATTGGGTGAGCTTCTGTAGTATTTGAACCCATGACCACAATATTTTCTGTTTGAAAAATATCATCATAAGGATTCGTAGCAGCTCCTTCTCCAATAGTGGTTTTCATTCCTTTTAAACTGGGACTGTGACACACTCTTGCACAGTTATCGACATGAGGAGAATCCATGGCTTCTCGTACAAATTTTTGGAACATATAAGAACTTTCACATGAGGTTCGTGCTCCTCCTATGCCACAAAAACTGTGTCTGCCATAGGTTTGTTTTATTTGTAAAAGTTTCCACGCCGCTAAGGAGGTAGTAAATTCATAAGGGGCTTCAAAATAAATTTCATCGAACTCTTTTAATGTTTTTGCACGGGCTTTTAACTCTTGTGGCAGCTCTTTTAAATTGGCGTCTATAAAGCTTTTTTTAACCCGACAATTTCGAATACGATTAGGGCTATGCACAAAATCAAAGCCACTTTTGCCTTTAATACAAAGCTTTCCTTGAGAAACATAGCCATCATTTTGAGCATAAATTTTTAATATTTTATTGCCTTGAACTTGTGCGGTTATATCGCAACCCACTCCACAATAAGTACAGACTGAATTAATATCAGAAATCATCTATCAGCCGCCACCCACAAACTGTAAAAGCTCTAAGGTGTCGTTGTTAGTAAGAATATGGTTAGCCCATTCGTCTTTTTTAACAATTTGCATATTAACTGCAGCTGCCATTACTTTATCTTCAACTTCTAAAGAAGTAATAACGCTTTGCAAAGAAGTTCCCTCGCTAAACTCTTTGGTTTCACCGTTTATAATAAGTTTCATTTTTTAACCTTGGGATTTATTTAGTACGTGATTTTATCAAAAGTATCTTTATGTTAAATCAAAGCAGACAATTAAGAGGAAAAAAAAGTTAATCTAAAATCCTAATTGACTTGAGCACATATTTTAAATGATGTATAAAAACTTAAAACTTATATGCCACATTAAAATAGTGAGCAAAGCCTGTTGTGTCAGTTTTCTTGTCATTTAATGTTTCTCCGTCTTTCCATTGGGTCATATTTTTATATGCTTTTAAACCATATCCTAAAGCCCATTTTTTATCGTGTAACCACAGCCCTAAATAGGATTGAAAAGAATCACTGGTTCTGTACTCTTTTTCAAAATCATTGTCATTTAATTTACTATTAAACTCGTAATCAATATAACCTTGAAACGCTAAAAATCTGGTATCGGTAAAATTATAGATAGGTTTAAACCAATTTATATGAGCCACATAACCGTCAAAACTGTGTTCATTGCTAGCACCATAGTTTTCTTCTATAAATCTTGTATAAAAGTTTACTCCACTTTTTCCTAACCAAGGAATCTCAATATCGCTTCCAAGACCCATCCAAATAACTTTTAACCCTTTATCTTCTCCTGGTGTGGGGTCTGCATAATATATGTCAAAAGCGAAATATAACTCTTTTAAAGCTCCATACGATAAATCTTTATTGAGTAAATAATCTATTGAAATTCTAGGTTCTATATCAGCAAAGAAATTATTATCTCCATGTTTATCACTGCTTCGGCTATTTAATACATCTAAAAAATCAATGTATCCATATAAATCAAGCCATTCGTATCTTCCACCAAATTCAAGTTCTACATAGGTATCGTCAAAAGCAAAAGGACCACCACGTTGATTTACACCTTTATATAAGTGCAAATTTGCCCATTGATAATTGGTGACATCTCTTGCATAAATATTAACACCAAAAAAAGATATTAGTAAAATTAGTTTTAAAATAAGGCTTTTCATTTGTTTCCTTGTTTTTAATCATAAAAAAAGCAGAAAGTAAAAAACTCTCTGCTTTTAAATAAATGTGTGAAATTTAAAATAATTATAAAATAATTTTAAATTACGCTAAATCTTTTCTGGCTTCTTTTAGAGTCTCAGCTATCATAAATGCTAACTCTAAAGCTTGGTCAGCGTTAAGTCTTGGGTCACATTGTGTGTGGTAACGACTTGCTAAACTCTCTTGCGTAACAGCAGATGAGAAAGAGCCTGTACATTCTGTTACATTTTGCCCCGTCATTTCTAAATGAATTCCACCGGCATAAGTGCCTTGGGCTTTATGGATTTGGAAAAACTGTTTAACTTCACTTAAAATAGCATCGAAATCTCTTGTTTTGTAACCATTTTCTGCCTTAATAGTATTCCCGTGCATTGGGTCACATGACCACAATACATTTTTACCCTCTGCTTTAACTTTTTTAAGCAATTTTGGAAAAATATCGGCTATTTTATTGGCACCCATTCGTACAATTAGGTTGAGTCGTCCTGCTTCATTTTCTGGGTTTAAGGCATCTATTAATTGAATGAGTTCATCTTCTTTCATAGAAGGTCCAACTTTACACCCAATTGGGTTTTTAATGCCTCTAAAGTATTCAAGATGCGCACCGGTTAACTCTCTTGTTCTATCCCCAATCCAAAGCATATGAGCACTGCAATCAAACCAATTACCTGTAATTGAGTCTTTTCGTGTTAGTGCTTCTTCATAGTTAAGAAGTAACGCTTCGTGTGAAGTGTAAAGAGTGGTTTGGCTAAGTTGTGGAGTGTTTTCACTCGTAATGCCACACGATTTCATAAATTGTAAAGTTTGAGAAATTTTATGTGTCATCTCTTCATATTTTACTCCCAAAGCGTTGTCTTTAACAAAATCTAAGTTCCATAAGTGCAACTGATTTAAATCTGCCATTCCGCCCCTTGCAAAGGCTCTAAGTAAGTTTAATGTGGCAGCACTTTGGTTATATGCTTTTAATAATCTTTTTGCTCTAGGTGAACGTGAAGTTTCATTAAACTCAATGTCGTTAATAATATCGCCTCTGTATGAAGGAAATGCAATGCCGTTAATCTCTTCAAAATCAGAACTTCTAGGTTTTGCAAATTGTCCAGCAATACGACCTACTTTAACAATAGGGCAACCGCCTGAAAAAGTTAAAACCACTGCCATTTGCATTAAAACTTTAAATAAATCTTTAATATTATTGGCATTAAATGCATTAAAACTCTCTGCACAATCGCCGCCTTGAAGTAAAAAAGCCTCTCCATTAACAACTTTTGCTAAATCTTTTTTTAAATTTAAAGCTTCTCCTGCAAAAATTAAAGGAGGGTACGTTTTTAGTTCGGCTTCAACTAAAGCCAGTTGATTAAGGTCTGTATAAGTGGGTTGTTGTGTGATTGGAAAATTTCTCCAGCTACTTGGATTCCAAGGATTCATAAGGCTACCTTTATAAAAATTAATAATTAAAAGGTGATTTTAGCCAAAGCTTACTTAATCTTGAAGCTTTGTTATAAATTCAAATTAAGTGGAATACGAATGGCAAAAGTAGCTCCGTGCTCGTTATTACGAGCGGTAAGTGTTCCTTGAAAGCGTTTTTCAATAAGTGTTTTACTCATATCTAAGCCAATGCCTGTGCCGTGACTTTCTCCTTTGGTAGTAAAGCGTTTTTCAAAAATACTAGAAAGAAGTTCAGGTGGAATTCCTCCTGCATTGTCTGAAATTTCAATAACACACTCTTTGTTTTCTTCAAAAATACGAAGATGAATTTGAGAAGATTTAATGCCATTTTCTTCAATGGCATCCATTGAGTTTTTAAAAATATTAAGCAGAACTTGAATTAACTCTCTGGCACAAATATAGAGTTCTTTTTCAAAGGTAATCTCTTTTATAAAGGTAATTCCAAACTTTTTAATCAAAGGTTCAAGCAAAACAAGTGATTTTTCAACCACCGCATCAATGTGTATATGCTCTTTGAGTTGTGAGTTTTTAAAGAAATTCCTAAAATCTTTAATGGTATCGTTTAAAAACTCAACATTGTTTAAAATTTGTTGGGTGGTTTTTTCAAAGACATCGTCTGTTAATAAGCCCATGGTATTGTAAACTTGTAAGGAGCTTACCCCTGCTGAAAAGACATTTAAAGGTTGCCTCCATTGGTGGACTATCATGTCTAAAATTTCACCCATTTGTGCATGTCTTGCGTTGGCAAAAAGAATGGCATCTTTTTCTAAACTTTTTTGTACTTCTTCATGAACGCGTTTTTCTAAAGTGGCATTAAGCTCTTCTAATTCATTAGATGTTTTTCCAATTAGGTGTGAAAGAGCTTGTATACGGTGAAAATCTAGATGTTCTTGCCCTTTAAATGGTTTTTGTTCCTCTTTGGTTGTTTTTGAAACTTTATGAGGATTTTCACTCAACGCTAAAATAGTCATACTTTGGTTAAGTAAACGCGTATTTTTATGAGCATAAAAAAACTCTCCATAGGTAAAAAAACCACTCGTTGGAGCAATGGCTTGTAAAGGTTTTATCTCATTGCTAATCTCTTCTTTTAAAAGAAATTTTCGAGCCATACAGGAGTAAACAAAAATGCTTTCAATGGGCTTTTGTGCTAACCGTTCAGCTTTAAGTAAGCCTTGATTTAAAATGAGTTGAATATTTCCATATCCAAATTTTATTTTGCTTCCTTGCTTTACGTTACCTGCAAATCCTAAACTGCCATCAGGATATTTTTGAGTAACTGCTCGTGCGATATTTAAGCCATCTTTTTGTATTACAATAGGAAATTCAATGCCAACAGCAGGAAGCATATTGGCAATATCCTCACCCAAATAGTAAGCATAAAACTCAACTGCTGTTTTGTTGTCTATTAAATAGACTCTGTTTTTATCAGATTTTTGAACCGTATGACTTTTACCTAAGGTTTGCCACGAAAAGTTATAGTCTGTATGTACACACAGTTTTGAATTAAATAAAGCCGCAGAAACAGCTCCTTTTGAACTAATATGGCGTTCATTAAAAACATAGGTTTGTATAAAAAGTGAATTATCGCCCGCCATTCCACCGGCAACTGTAACTTCATTATTAACAGAGGCTAACCCTTTTAAATACTCTTCTGCATTGGTATTTAAGCCATCTGTGAAACTAATAACCACTTTTAGAGCTTCTTTTTCGTGAAGAGCTTTTTTTTGAATAGATTGCATCATATTGAACCCAAGTTCAAAACTACTGTTTTCAAAATATTCAATTGTGGTTAAAATTTTAGTGTGCAAAAAAGTAGAAATAGAAATAACAGTAGAGCCATCGTATATTTGGTCTTGTAGGATTTCTCCAGAAGTTGTGGCTCCAATTATTTTAGCATTTGGCAAAACTTCAAGCAAGGTGTGTTGAAGTTTTTCAATATAGTCGTATTCATTGATTCCCGTAAAGACTTGAATTAAAATATTTTCAAAGTTTGTTAACTTATTTTTTGAAATAAATTCAAATAACTTCTCTTTGTTTTCGTAAATCAATGAATAGCATTGCATGAAAAACCTTTATATTATTATGCGGTTAACTTTGACAATAAATCTTTAAAAGATTCTTTAAAAGAGTCCAATCCTTCATTTAATAAATCACGATAAATTCGCTCCATATCAATGTGTTTTACTTTTAAAAGTTCAAAAAACTCATTGCATTCATCGAGTGTTAAAATCTTACTTTTAGTTTTACATCCTTCTTTAATCCAATGCTCAATGGTAAGCAGCGGAGCTGTGTTAATCGAATTTGGAAAAATCAGATTATCCACATAATAAGAGGGGTCTAAATTAGGAGATTTTGTAGCAGTTGATGCAAAAAGAGTTCGAATATTTTTGTTTTTAAACGCATTGACTTCGTGGTAACACTTTGTTGCATTAATAATTCCTAAACGAGCAGTTGGAATATTTTTGCTTTGGAAATCGGCATCGCACATTTTGTCAAATCTGCTTACAAATACAGAAACAACCGCTTTAACTTCTTTGGTGCTTGCGTTAATGCCCTCATTAAGTGCTTTGGCACACTCAATAGCTTGTTGTG
>JBAYYP010000073.1:0-10234 GCA_041672955.1 Arcobacteraceae bacterium | reverse complement strand
TGTTGTCATTTATATTAACATCTAATTGAGCAATTTTAGTACAAATGGCTAGAAAAACTCCATAAGGAACATCATCACCTCGTTTTAAGAAGTGTATAGCTCTTTGTAATGAAACAAAAGGATTGATACTAATACGAGAAAGTCTGTTTATTTTAGTTTGAATGTAGTGAATAAATTCCTCTTTAATATTGCAATCTAAAATAGTTATTTTTTTTGTTTGAGTGTTTAAAATGCATTCGAATGCAATTTTAGTTGAATCAAAATCAAAACCATCAACTAAAAATTCTAATGAAGCATGTTTAAATTTTTCTCGAAAAACCAGTTGAAAAATATCATCTTTAAAGTGGTATGTATAAGAGTTGTTTTCATATTCAAAATAGCGTTGATTCAGGCTATTGTTAATATCATCTTTATCTTCTTTGTTAGGAAAAATCAAATCAATATCTCTGAATGTATCTTCTTTAATACATGAACCTGCTAGAAAAAAAGAAATTTGTTCTTTTTGTACAGAATCAATCATCACTTCTTTGAAAAAAAGTTCAAGTTTGGAAATCACATTACACAAGCGAATATCAAATTTTATCTGAAGTTCATAAGGCAAAAAATCATTAAATTTATTCCAAAATTCATATGTCATAGAGTGATTTTTCCTTAATATTAATATTTCAGATAGTGTACAATATTTTATTTTACAAATGTGTTAACAATAGGACTTACCTGAATGTTAGAAATTTTAAAATAATATGTAGAATAAAATTGCGAAGAAAAATAAAAAATATATGATAGAGAAAAAAGTGAAAATATTTTTTTAATTCTTATTTTCTAAATACGTATAATGCAACTCCAACCCTTTAGACGTTGCCACAAATCCGTTGATATTAATTTTCCCCTCATGCACCATTTTGTGGTGTTCTTTGCAAAGTGGAATTAAATTATATTTGTGATTAACATTCATATGTCCTATAAACCCCTCTTTATTGGCACGTGATTGCTCTTTAATATGGTGAACATCGTCCACGGGTTTTGCACAAATGGTACACGTGGAAATAATCATATTTTTATTGTAGTTGCTTCTTTTTTGTTGTGTAATTCTTTCTATGGGTTCGTAATCATCTGTTATTTTTTTGCGTATTTCATTGGCAACGCGTAAAAATTCTTTATCCATATGCAACGACTTTGCGTATTCAAGCCCATACATACTGCTGCCGCTTCCATATTTTAACTTTCTATCAAAGATAAGCTTGTCCTCTTCATCTTGGTACATTACACTTAAATGCAAACAAATCACATTTTTTAGTTGTTCAATCTCTTCTAGTTCGGGCAGTTGGTGCAAGTGTGTAGCAAACAAAAAGAGTGCTTCTAGTTTTGCTAGTTTTAAAATAGCACTGGCAACTATACTTACTCCACTCATGGTTTCTGTGCTGTGAGAAATTTCATCGCCTAATATTAAAGATTTTTTAGTAGCTCGGTTGAAAATATTTTTTAACTCTAACATCTCAACGGCAAAAGAAGACAACCCTTTTGCTATGTTATCGCTTCCGCTAATACGTGTATATATAGCATCAAAAAGAGAAAAACGCATTGATTTACACGGCACATAAAATCCTGATTGAGCTAAAACAACAGCAATTCCCACAGATTTCATTAAAGAAGATTTTCCACTGGAATTTATTCCATATAATAATACTCCGTGCATTTTATTATCATATAAATTAATGGGATTCGAGTGTTTAATAAGAACATTATCTTTAAACTCTTCACCAGCAAGGCTTAGTTCTCCTAAAATAATATCGTTAGGAACATACACACCTTGCTCTTCTCCCGCTTCAATAATGGGGTGTCGTAGTTCAATTAACTCTATGAAGTTCTCTTCTTCTTTGGTTTTTACAATTTGTGGGCAAACCAAATTGTACTTTTTAGCAGTTTTTATATTAGAAACGGTTACATCAATTTCAGCAATAAACAGAACCAAATCTTCTAAAAGTTTTGAAAATTTATTTTCAAACTCTATGAGTTTTTCTTTAAATACTAACTTATTTAATTCAATTATTTTACGTATATTGTGGACATATTTATCTGAAATATCTTCAATTAACCCACACGTAATCTTTACTGAATTTGTTTGTATTCGTATTTTAAAATCTTTAAACAACAATAAATTATCATCTACTATTAAGTGTGCAGTTTCTAGCTCTTTTTTAATTAAGTTATATCTGTTTTTTGTTAAGGCTATAAAAAAGCCCTCTTTATCAAGCCTATTTATGGTTACAAAATTACCATCGCTGCTTTTTAAATGGCTTAAAATATGGGTTCTTATTTGTTCTAGCTTTAAATAGAGGTCTTCATTTTGAATATTGAGTTCATCAATTTTAGAGTTAACCCCTGAACTTATCATATTGTCTTCAACATCTTTTAGCATATATTTTCCACTAACGGCTAAATCAAAAGTAGAGTAAATGGAGTCAATAAAAAGTTGTAAATCGTTTGAACTGCAAGGCGACTCAAAAAATTTATAGCTTTCCATAAACGTAACTACCTCTTTAATACTTAACAAGGAGTCGTATAAATAGTTAAGCTCAAAAGGGTGAAGACGGTAGAGTTTAATTCGTCTGGTTAGGCGTTCAATATCGTAAATATTACTCAGTTCATTTTCAATGGGAGCGTGATAATCGTATAACTCTTTGGACAAACTGTAACGTCTTAAAAGCTCTTTGGCATCTTTTATGGGGTGAGAAAGTCTCTCTTTTAAGAGCCGTTTCCCCATTGCTGTTGATGTGTTGTTTAAAAGCCGTATTAAACTTGGATTATGAGGCGTATCAATGATATTGAGCTGTTCTAACGCATTGTTGCCCAAATAAATATATTTACTGACATCAAGTTTTACAGGGTGTGAGAGTTTTTGTATAATTTTAGCATCGTGACTGATTACAAAGTCAATTAATATAGCCAAAGATTCAGTAGCTAGTGGAACTCGTTCCATATCTAAATGTTCAATAGAAGTTAACAAAGATTGAATATTAAATACATTTTTAAACAACTCATTTTGGTAGACAATTTTAGGGCGAAAAGAGCTAATATGAAACGTTTTTGATGGAAGTTCTAAATACTCAATAATCTCTTTTTGTTGAATATTTTTATCCACAAATGAGATAACCACTTCACTGGTTTTGTGCATATTCATATAATTAAACGCTTCATCTAACGCATAGGATTTGTCTTCACTCGTACCATTTACTTCGTTGTAATAGCACTTTCCTGTCGTTACATCAATAGCACTGTACCCCAAAGAGTAAATGCCTTTATTGCAATCAATGGTCAAACACGTAATATTATTTTCATCTTGGTCAATTACAAAATCAAAGTTAGTTCCAGGGCTTATTACGGTATCTAAATAACGGCTAACTTTGGGAGGAAGCCCTTTTTGCCGTATAAGTGCAATGGTATATTTTTGCTCAGCAATAATACGTGCAAGATGCTTTTCTAAAGAGATTGCAGGGACTCCTGCCATAATAGGATTTTCTGGTGAATTTTCTAAAATTGATTTATTTTTTCTGGTTAACTGAATATTAAGAAGTTCAGCTATCTCTTTAGCTTTTCCTATTTGTTCTTTTTCATTATTGACTTCATACACTTCAAAAAAAGTGCCTATTTCCATCAAGATAAGACTATTTTTACCATATTTCTTTTCAAAGTAGCGTTGAAGTTTAAAGTAAGTTACGGTTAAAAGTTCATTTCTGTTCTCTAAAATTTCATTGACTTCGTTGTTCATCATTTACTTGCTGTACCCAATCCACTCTCGAACTGTGGCTCTCTCTTCTTTTGACAGCTGTGCTTCTTCGTGCATCCACATATAAGCAGGCAAAGGCATGGCCGCATATACGGTTCTAAAAACTTCTTTTAATTTTTTCTCTTTCTCTTCAGGCGTATATGTTTCCCATATTGAAAAGTTAAGCGTTTGCCGACCATTGTCTATATGTTTTGACACCATCCACGATACAGGCGCAATATTGGAGTACCACGGAAGAATAACCTCATTAGAGTGGCAATCGTAACACGATTTTTTAAAAATTTGGTGAATATTTTCTGGCATTTTCATCTCTAAATTGGCATCGGTTTGGGGGTTAGAATACTCCACTTGAATGGCTTGCATAAGAACAAAAATGGCAAAAATAATTATAAGCGTATTTTTCATTCTTTACTTTCTAAAAAAAGCTCATATATACGCTTTACTTCCTCTTTAAACATTGCCAAACTTATGTTTCTTCCTTTTCGTAAAGACTCTTTTTGTTCTACAAAAAGTAAAATAGTAGGCAAAGAAAAAACTCCAAAAAAAGCCGTAGTTTCTAACGCGTTGTCAGTAGGAACTTCTAGTAGTTTAATGGTGGGGAAATGCTCTTTAAAAAGCTCTGCTATTTTAGGTTTTAAAGATTTGCACACCGCACAATTTTCGCCACTAAAATAGAGAAGCACAAAGGTGTTGTTTTGTATATATTGATTGATTTCATCAACCGAAGTAACTGTTTTCATAGGCTCTTTTCATGATTGCACTCAAAAGAGAAACTCTCTTTTGAGTAGGTTTTATACTTGATGCTCTTGTTTTTTTGATAATCTCTCTTTTTGAGACAAATAAGAGTTTAACGCACCTAAATAAGCTTTTGCTGTTGCTAACATGGTATCAATACTTAAACCATGTCCTACAAAAGAAGGTGAACTTTCATCAAAGGTAACCCGCGTGGTAACTTTGGCTAAAGCATCTTTTCCTTCAGTAACAGCAATAACTTTATAGTCATTTAACGTTCCATTATAGCCTGTTAATCTGTCAATGGTTTTAAAAATGGCATCCATAGTACCATTTCCAATGGCAGCATCACTCATAATTTCTTCTTTAAATTTAATAGAAACAGCAGCTGTTGGAACACCGTTTGAACAATCTGAAATTTGTAATCCCATTAATTCATAGGTCTTAACTGAATTTAATGATTCATCGGTGATTAACATTCGAATGTCATCATCGGTCACATCTTTTTTCTTATCGGCTAATAATTTGAAACGTTCAAAGGCTGCATTTAATTCCGCTTCCGTAACCGTATCAAACCCTAAATGAGCAATTTTATCTCTAAATGCCGCTCGTCCTGAGTGTTTTCCTAAGATTAACGTACTCTCTTTATAGACACCCACATCTTCAGGTCTCATAATTTCATAGGTTTCTTGGTGTTTTAACACTCCATCTTGGTGTATTCCACTCTCATGAGAGAATGCATTTTTACCTACAATAGCTTTATTTTGTTGTGGTTCAACGCCTGTAATAGTTGCAACTAATTGCGAAGTAGCGTAAATTTCTTTGGTATTAATAGTGGTATATAAATCACCGAATGCATCTTTCCGTGTTTTTATTGCCATTACTGCTTCTTCTAAAGCTGAATTTCCAGCTCGCTCGCCCAAGCCATTCATAGTAACTTCAATTTGTCTTGCACCATTTAAAACAGCAGCTAAAGTATTTGCCGTTGCTAACCCTAAGTCATTGTGGTTATGTACAGAAATAATGGCTCTGTTATTGGTATAGTCACTTAATTCTTTTACCATTGCGCCTAATTCAGTTGGTAATCTGTATCCAACCGTATCGGGTAAGTTAATCGTTTTAACTCCTGCTTCAATAATAGCATCAATGACTTCTTTCATAAAAGAAATTTCACTTCTACCTGCATCTTCTAATGAAAATTCCACATCGTCTACAAATGTTCGTGCATATTGCACAGCATAAACAGCTCTTTTAATAACTTCGTCTTCACTCATTTTTAATTTGTATTTCATATGAATGGGTGAAGTTGCTATAAATGTATGAATACGGTGCATAGGAGCATATTTAACTGCTTCACCTGCTTGTTTAATGTCGTTTTCAATAGCACGACTCAAGGAACAAATACTCGATTTTTTAACCATTTTAGCAATTTGGCTTACGGCATCAAAATCTCCAGGACTAGCTGCTGCAAATCCTGCTTCAATAACATCAACGCCCAATTTTTCTAACTGTAACGCTACTTTAATTTTCTCTTCTGTATTCATTGAGCAACCCGGACTTTGCTCACCATCTCTTAATGTAGTATCAAATACTATAATTTTATTTTTATTCATTGTATTACCTTTTTAAATTGTCTTAATTATATCTATTTTTTAATAAAAAAATAAAAAAACTGTTACGGAATATGGGTTATTAATTTTGTTTAAAATTAGAGGGGTTTAGAAAGAAGCAGAAGAGTATTAACACTTTTAATAAAATGGTTATTTTGAAAATGAAATATTTTCATGATATTCTCCTTTTTTTGTAGTGGTTTATTATAGTTTATATTTATTTCTTTGTCAATAAAAAAGGAAAATTTTTCCTTTTTTATCTATTATTCTTTGTTTTCATCATCTTTTTCTGAAGAGTTGTTCTCTTCTTCTTGGTTTAAAGAAGGTTCATTGGTATCTTCATCAATTGAATCGCTGTGTAAATCAGCTTCTTCAAAAACAGTTCCCCCATTTTCTTTAATGATTTCACGAACACGCTTACCTTCTAAAACTTCAATCTTTAAAAGTTCTTTTGTCATTTGTTCAATTGCTGCACTATTTTCTTTTAAAGATTTAAGTACAATTTGGTACCTGTCATTAAGTGTACTCTTAATGTGTTGGTCTAAATCTTTAGCCATACTGTCTGAAAAATCTTTTTGAGTTTGTCCGCCTAAAAATTGATTGCTTCGTTTTTCTAAAACCATTAATCCAGCAACATCACTCATCCCATAAATTGTTGCCATAGATTTAATAATATCAGTAGCTCTGTCTAAATCGTTTCCAGCACCTGTACTTATTTCATTAACAAAAACTTCTTCAGCTGCTCGTCCTCCTAAAAGCACGTCTACTTCAGCTAAGAGTTCATGTTTTTGCATCAAATATTTATTCTCTTCTGGTGTGTTAAGTGTGTATCCTAATGCCGCTAACCCTCGTGGAACAATAGAGACTTTATTGACTTTTTTGGCGCCCTTCGTAATTTCTGCAATTAATGCATGGCCACTTTCATGGTACGCCACAATTTTTCTCTCTTTAGGAGAAATTCTTCTTGATTTCTTTTCTAGTCCTGCAATTTGTCTCTCAACTGCTTCTTTAAAGTCGGTTTTATCCACTTGTTCTTTACTCGCACGTCCTGCTAATAGTGCGGCTTCATTAATAATATTGGCCAAATCAGCACCTGCTAGTCCTGCTGTCATTCGAGCAATTTCGACTAAATCTACGTTGGGTCCAAGTTTTACATTTTTAATATGAACTTTTAAAATTTCAACTCGCCCTTCAAAGTCAGGCTTATCAACTAATACTTGTCGGTCAAATCGTCCTGGTCGTAATAGTGCTGGGTCTAATACTTCTGGTCTGTTCGTAGCTGCTAATACAATTACAGGGGCAGTTTCAGTTGCAAATCCATCCATTTCGGCTAAAAGTTGATTTAAAGTCTGTTCTCTCTCATCGTTTCCACCCATTGGTCCGCCACTTGCTCGGCTTTTCCCAATAGCATCTATTTCATCAATAAAAATAATAGCAGGGGCTACTTTTTTTGCTTGTTCAAATAAGTCTCGAACTCTTGAAGCCCCAACCCCTACAAACATCTCTATAAAAGCAGATCCTGAAACGCTTAAAAACTCAACATCTGCTTCACCTGCAACGGCTTTTGCTAAAAGAGTTTTCCCCGTACCTGGAGGACCTACTAGTAAAACACCTTTAGGAATTTGAGCCCCTAATTTGATATATCTTTCAGGTGATTTTAAAAAGTCAACAATCTCTTGTACTTCTTCTTTGGCCTCTTTATTTCCTGCCATATCTTCAAATTTGACATTAGGTTTTTCAGAGTTAATCATTTTTTTAGAGCTTCCCATACCAAGAATGCCTCCGCCACCCATACTTTTTTGCATTCTTTTGGCTAAAAACATCCAAATTGCAAAGAAAATAAATATAGGTAATATCCATCCAAAAAGCATATCTGCTAATAAATTCTCTTCACTAACTCCACCATAGGCAATTCCATGTTGTTCCAATTGAGCAATCAGTGTTTCATCGGGTACTACTCTTCGTGCTGTATACGCAATTAAACCTGAAGCATTGGGTTTAGAAATGGCTTTAACACTTGTGTTTCCAATTCCTACATACTCAATTTGTCCATTGGTTATGAGTTTTTTAAACTCAGAGTAAGGAATATTTTTTTGTTGTGTGGTTCCATACGATTGAATTTGACCATTAGTAACTTCCCCTGATTCATTTTGTGGAAACATAGTTTTAAACACAAAAATTGTTACAATCGAAAACAGAACAAAGACTAAAAGAGGATTGTTATTAAAAAAATTATTGTTATTTCCCTCATTTTTATTGTTTTGATTCGTATCTTTTTTATTCGACATCTAATTAACTCCTTAAATTTCTAAGCATTGGTGTAAACTAAAGTTACCCATTCATTTTTTTGAATAACGTCCAGTTGTTTTAAATCTTTATATTTATCTTCAACTTTAGACAGATGTTTATCTAAAATTCCTGAAAGTATGAGTATACCATTTTCTTTCATACATTTTTTTAAATCTTTAGAAATCATGGCTAAAACATCTGCCACAATATTGGCTACAACCACATCGTATTTCTCTTGCGTTTTTGTAATTGAACCTACCCAAGAGTTGTTAAATTCACAACTGTTTAATTTAAAATTTTCGAAGGCATCGTTAATGGCTACTTCGTCCGTATCACAAATATCTACGACTGCTCCTACTTTTGAAGCAGCAATGGCTAAAATTCCACTTCCACAACCAACATCCACGAGGGATTGATGTTTTTTAACATACTTTTCAATAGCAAATAAACAGTTACTTGTAGTTTCATGATGCCCTGAACCAAATGCCAAAGAAGGGTCAATAATTATATTTATTTTTCCCTCTTTTTTCTCTTTCCATGAAGGTAAAATATAAAATTCTCCCACTTCAACGGCATCTACACTTTGTTTATATAAATTTACCCAATCTTCGTTTTTGCACTGCTTTAGTTCTGTTTCACACTCAATGTTGAGATTCTCGGCAAATGCTTTAATTCCAAATTCAATATTACTTAAATCTTCTTCACTTCTTAAAATAAAGATACCTTCATCTTCTTCTATGGCTTCTGTTGTAAGTGAAGAAATTAACTCTAAAAAAATATCATAATTATCAATGGGTTTAACTTTTAATTCATAATAATACTCTAACACACATTTCCTTTTTAAAAAAGTCAAACATTTTATCCAATATTTGGTTAAAAAAAACTCTCAATCATATCTCGCATAATTTCTACATCACTGATTTTATTAATAATATCTCTAAACTCCGTTGCGCCCGTGTACCCTTTTGAATAAGAGTGCAAAAGTTTTCGAAACATAATGGCTCCATACTCTCCATGAAACTTTAGCGTTGCATCGTAGTGTTCTAAAATAATCTCTTTTTTAAATTCATTTGAAATAGCATCATCTTCAAGTTGGTGTTTTATTTGGTAAAAAACCCATGGCTTTCCAATAGAACCACGGCCTATCATTACACCATCTGCTTTGGTATATTCTAAGACTTCTTTGGCTTTTCTATAATCCTTAATATCCCCATTTGCAATAACGGGAATTTTAACTGTCTCTTTCATTATTCTAATGGCATCGTAATCTACGGGTGCTTTATATGCACCAGCTCTTGTTCTTCCATGAACAGACATAAAATCAACCCCACACGCTTCCACGGCTTTAGCAATATCCACAGGGATTTTTTCATTGACTCCAATTCGTACCTTCGCACTGGTATACTCTTTTTTTGAGTATTGTTTAATGGTACTTAATATCAGTTCAAGTTTTTTCAAATCTCCCAAAAGGTTCGAGCCACTACCATGATTAAACACTTTAGGTGCAGGGCACCCACAGTTTAAATCTATTCCAGCAATGCCATCAATATCATTTAGAATTAAAACAGCATCACGAATCAGTTCTGGTTTATTTCCTGAAATTTGTATAAAATAAGGGTCTTCGTTTTCACTTTTTTCAAGCATTTTAAATGTTTTTTTAGAGTTGTAAACTAAGGCATTTGAAGAGATCATTTCAGAAATGGTTAAATCTGCACCAAATTTTTTAACCACACTTCTAAAGGGTAAATCAGTGTATCCAGCAAGGGGAGCCAACACCACAAGGGGTTGGCTAAAATCAAGTTTTTTCATTTTAGTT
>JBAYYP010000072.1:0-10669 GCA_041672955.1 Arcobacteraceae bacterium | reverse complement strand
CGTGTAAACACTAATCCCTGCATTTTTTAATTCGTTTAGTGGTAAAGAGTTGCTTTGTGTAACGACAATGGCTTCATATTGGTTCTCTTTAAACGTTTGTACAAACTCTTCATTATTTGAAGGAATTGTGTTTTTAATTGTTTCAACTCCAATAATATTGTTGTTTTGAATATCTAACACTGTTAAATATTTTGCCTCAGTAATGTCTAAAGCACTTTGTGACAGGTAACTCATGTTTTCTTTTGTTGGGAATACTATTCTCATTTTATCTACTCCATATATGATTTTTTGTTTTTAAATTTTGTCAATTATATTTCATTGTTATAAACATATGTTTAGAAAAGTTTATCTAATGAACATATGTTAGAAATTATAACAGAGTTCTGAACATATGTCAACATCAAACTTGCCAAATTTGACAAATTGTGATAGAATTTCGAAAAAAAAGAGATATATGGCACGAGAAAAAGTACAACGAGAATTAAGTTTAAAACTCCATAGCAAATATTTTGGTCCAAAAGATGTAGAACCTGAAGATACAATTGTATTATTACATGAAGAAATAGAGGCTATTCAGCTTATGAGTTTACTTAATATGTACCAAGAAGAAGCGGCTCAAAAGATGAATGTATCACGCCCAACTTTTACTCGAATCATTAAAAATGCACGGCGTAAAATAGCTATGGCTCTTATTTATGGGTATAACCTTAAAATTCATGAAGTTAAAAATGATTTCTATGTGGCGGTTTGTTCTTCTAGTAAAACAGAACTTTTAGATATAGGATTTTATTCTGAGTATATTTTTATATTACATATTAAAGATTATAAATTAGCTTCGAATGTGTTAATTAAAAACCCCTCTTTTAGTCGTGAATTTAAAGCTACAGCAGTACTTCCTAAAGCACTTAAAGAGAATGATGTTAACTATTTTATTACCGATAAAATTGGAATAGGTCTTAAAAATACACTTATTGCCAAAGGAATTTATCCTATTTTAAAAGATAAAATATCTTTAGATAAAATAGCCGAATTATTTAAATAATCGACTATTTTAAATCAAATTTCAACTCTTCTAATCGGGCAATTCTATCTTGCGTAGTAGGATGCGTTCTAAAAAAATTTGAAAACTTTGTTTCATGTCCTGTAAAAGGGTTGATTATAAACATATGTGCCGTCTGTTCTGTGGCATTATGCACTTCTGCTTTTTTAGCGTAGCTTTCCAATTTTGATAGTGCTGCTTGCATTGGTTTAACATCGCCTGTCATACGAGCGGCTCCTTCATCTGCTAAATACTCACGACTTCTACTAACCGTCATTTGAATAATTCCTGCAGCTAAGGGTAAGACTATCGCCAGGCCAATCATTACAATAGGGTGAACCCCTCTTCTGTTGTCTCCAAAAATAGCTGAAAACTGCAACATATTGGCCAACATTGCAATAGCTCCTGCAAAAGTAGCAGCAATGGTACCAATTAATATATCATAGTGTTTAATATGCGATAACTCATGCGCAACAACGGCTTCAATCTCTTTTTCGTTTAATAACTCTAACAAGCCTTGAGTAACAGCAACAGCAGCATTGTCATGGTTTCTTCCGGTTGCAAAGGCATTGGGAATTGTATCGGGGACAATATAGATTTTAGGCATAGGTAAATTCGATTTATATATGAGTTTTTGTACTATTTTAAAAAGTCGATGATTTTTATCTTCTACTAAAACTGCATTGTAATGTTTTAAAACTTGTTTGTCTGAATAATAGTAAGCATAAAAGTTAATACCAGCTGCTAGTAAAAATGCAATTAAAGCACCGTCACTTCCTGCTACATATCCACCTATAAAAACAAATAACACCGTTAAAAAAGCCAAGAGCATCACTGTTTTCAGTTGTTCCATTGAGTAATCCTTTTCTTTAGATGTGTAATTATATACAAAAAGTATCTAAAAGTATAGCCTTTTTAGTTGTATGAAAGGTGAAAAAAAATACAATTAGAACCTTAAAAACCAATTATAAATAACGGAAATTTGACAAATGAAAACGCTATACATTATGAGACATCCTGAAAAATCACTTACTTATTTTAAAGAAGAAAACTTCGATTTAAAACTATCCGAACAAGGTATCGCTCAAGCTCATTTAATGGGTGAAAAATTGAAATCTCTAAGTATTTGTCCAGATTTACTCGTAGCAAGCCCTGCTAAACGAACACGACAGACAGCTGAAATTATGTGTGAATATCTCTGTTATGAAAAAAATATTATGTATAACGAAGTTTTATACAACGCTTTTTTAAATGAGCTCATCGAAACTATTAGCTACACCTTTGATACGGTAAATGAGCTTTTTATTATTGGGCATAACCCTTCATTAGCACTACTGGCGCACACTTTTGTAAATTTTAAAGAGGAGTTTAAACCTTGTACCGTTTTAAAAATAGAGTTTAACTGTAACTCATGGATAGATATTGATAAAGAAAATGCCAACTTACTTTGGGTAGAACAAGTTTTTTTAACCAATAATTGATACCAATCATTGTAATTTTTAGCCATTTTGATATATTTCTTAAAATTATAAAGGAAATATACCCTATGAATACACAAGATTCTGCTTATGCCAATTTGCCTAAAGGGCACCCTGTATTAGTCTATTTAGAAGAGAATCTTCTAATTAAATCACTTTTTCAAGAACTATTTCAAACCAAAATAGAAGATGATTTCGAGAAATTTTTTAACTGTTTTAACCAATTATGTGAAGTAGAAAAACATTTTGCTCGAAAAGAAAACCAACTTTTTCCTTATTTAGAAAAATATGGGTGGACAAGTCCCAGTCAAAATATGTGGGCATTTCATGACCAAATTAGAGGTGAAATTAAAAGTGTACGAAAACTAATAGAAAATAAAACTTATGAAAAAGTTTTTGATGGCATTATTATGTTGCACAATAGTTTAACACATTTAATGAATGTTGAAGAAGTTAGATTGTTACCAAATGCTTTAGGAATGCTCAGTGAAGATGACTGGAAAGAGATGCGTCAAGGCGATGAAGAGATTGGTTGGATGTTTGCAACTCCTCCTCCTGCTTACCCAGAACAAGAAGCGTATATTCACCCAAAAGATGATAAAAAACGAAGAGAATTACCTTTTTCACTAGAAGACAGAACTCATTATGATGAGGGGTATTTAACACCCGAACAAGTTAATTTTATTTTTAAATTTTTACCTGTTGATATTACGTATACAGATGAAAACGATCGTGTAGTTTTCTATAACCGTGGAGAAGATAGAGTGTTCCCACGAAGTGCTGGAATTATTGGGCGAGAAGTTAAATTTTGTCACCCTCCTAAAAGTGTTGACCAAGTGTTAATGATACTTGATGAGTTTAAAGCGGGTCGTCAAAATACAGCTGAATTTTGGATTCAATTTAAAGGAATGTTTGTTCATATTCGATATTTTGCAGTTCGCGATGACAAAGGTGTTTACAAAGGTGTTATTGAAATGTCTCAAGATGTTACAGATATTAGAAAACTTGAAGGCGATAAACGACTTTTAGATTGGGATGCAGTTAAAAAATAACAAGCCTATTTAGGCTTGTTATCTTAAAAAATTAAATCCATCCCATTTGATGCACATATTTTATAAGCATTAAAAAACACATAACCACAACTATCACTCTTAAGTGGTTTGGATTTATTTTAAATAAAATATTGGAACCCACATACGCACCAATAAATTGCCCCAACATCATAACCGCACCCACTGCAAAAACAATATTCCCATACATTAAAAAGATTATCATAGAAGCAACATTGGTTGCGAAGTTCATACTTTTAGCCAATATTGTAGCTTTAATTAAATTGTATCCCCTCAAAGCAACCGCACTTAATGAGTAAAAAGAGCCAGTACCTGGTCCAAACATACCATCATAAAATCCAATAACAGGTACAACTAAAAAATGGTATTTTTTTTCAGATATTTTTGCACTGGTATCAATAGTTGAAGCTTTTGGCATAAATAAAAAGTAAAGTCCAATAATAAAAAGAACAAAAGGAATTATAAAATTTAACACTTCAGTATTAATAAACTGAACAACAAAAGTTCCAAGAGTTGAGCCAATAAACGCATAGAGCATTAAATATTTAACTTCACTAAAAGTAATTTTCTTTTTTTTAAACATTATAAAAGTTGCAGTAAGAGTGCCTACAAACGCTTGAAATTTATTCGTACCCAAAACACTTAAAGGAGGAATGCCGCTTAATATAAGTGCGGGAATGGTGAGTAATCCGCCACCACCTGCAAGTGTGTCAATACAACCTGCAATTAGTGCTACCACAAATAAAAGCAGCATAATATCTAATGATAAAAATTCCATCTTGGCTCGTTTTAAAAAATGTAAAGTTGGTGTAGTTTATTTGCCAAGACAAAAAGAACCAAACATCACGTCTAGCATTTCACTGTGTTCATACGGTCTTGTAATATTGCTAATATTGGTTATCGCTTCATTAATATGATACGCAAAAAATTCCAACTCTCCTGAGTGAAGTGGAATATTGGCTTGTATGATATGAGTTAAGGTCTCTTCCACAGCTATAATTTGGCGTTTAGAAATAAGTGTCATTTCATCGGTGTGGGTGTTTTCATTTAAAAGCGTTTCAAGTTTTTTTAACAGTGGCTTAATATTGTCATGAGTGCTTAAGGTAATACACTCTTTTAAAACAGAACTGTTAAATTGATTGGGTAAATCACTTTTATTTAAAACTAAAATCTGCTCTTTTACAGAGCTCTCTTCTAAAAGTGCTAAAATCTTTTCATCTTCTTTACTCATAGGTTGTGAGTTGTCAAATAAAGCCACAATAATATCGGCTTCTTTTATGGCTTCAAGCGATTTTTCTATTCCTATTTTTTCAATCACATCATTAGATTGTCGAATACCTGCAGTATCCACAATCTTTATTAAATGCGTACCTATTTTAACGCTTTCTTCAATAGTATCTCGTGTTGTTCCTGCTATGTCTGAAATAATGGCACGATTGCTGTTTAGAAGCTTGTTTAGAAGCGAACTCTTCCCCACATTAGGCTTTCCAACAATAGCAACTTTAAAACCCTCTATTAATCCCTCACGGCGTTTACTGGCTTCTAGTGTATTTTCAAGTTTCTCTTCTATGGCACTTAACTTGGTTTGGATTTGTTGAAAAATATCTTCTGGTAAATCCTCTTCGGCATAATCAATATTAACTTCTGTGTATGCCAACATAAAAAGTAAATCTTCTCGTATATTTTCTACAAAAAAAGTAAGTTCACCTTTAAGTTGTTTGGCTAAAAGTTTTACCGCATCTTCACTTCGGGCTTCTATAATTTTAGCAATAGCTTCTGCTTTAGTTAAATCTATTTTACCATTTAAAAAAGCTCGTTTAGAAAACTCGCCAGGAGTTGCTAATCTTGCACCAGCTTTTATTGTTTCATCAACAATCATACTAGAAATTGCTAAGCCTCCATGACATTGGAACTCAACAATATCTTCACCGGTAAAAGAGAAAGGATTTTTAAAATAAATAAGCAACGCTTCATCTAACAGTTCATCTTTGTTATTATATAAAGAACTCAATGTTGCAACTCTAGGGGTTAGAGTTGTTTTTTTGCTTATTTTTAAAGCAATGCTTAAAGCATTTTCTCCACTAAGACGAACAATGCTAATTGAGCCAATGCCATTTGCAGTTGCAATGGCTACTATTGTGTCATCGTACAAAAAATTTCCTATTTGGCTCTGTACTCATTAACCAGTACATATTTTTCACCTTTTTGGTTGGTTTTAACTGCAACATATTTATTAGGGAACTCTTCTCGCAGTCGCTTAAGTGCAATATGTACTAAAATTCCATCTAAAGGTTTAGTTTTATAAGAGCCATTCTCTTTAATATTTTCAATGACAGGTTCTAAATAGTTATGAATAGCATCTTCTTGATTTTTCAAAAATTCTGCAATTTCAAGTCGTAGCATCAAACCATATTTTTCATTAATCCAGTTAAATAAAATATAAGATAACGCCTTGTATCGATAACCCTCTTTTCCAATAAGTAAAGCAGAGTCATTTCCTGTAAACTCCATATAAATGGTTTCATTATCATAGAAACTTACTTTAATTTCATCTAAAGCAAAACATGTCTCTTCAAATAAACTATTAACCTCTTTAGTAATTTCAGTAATAATCTCTTCTTGGTCTTTTTTAATAAAAATTTTTAAATTTTTATCTTCACTGTTTTTATTGTGTGTATAAAAGTTATCAAAAATAGTATCTTTTTGTTCCACTTTAACAGTAGCTTTATAGCTTTCTAACTCTTTTTTTGCTTTTAAACACTCTTCACTGTTTTCATCTTGACAGTTTTGTGCAATTTTCTTTGATACTTCTTCAATATTAATACTATTTTTTCGGTACTTTGTCTCTTTTCTTTTTGACTCTTGTTTGTACTCTTGTTTGGGTTCTACCATAATAATGGCTGTTCTTTTGCCAAAACCTAAAAAACCTTTACTTGGCTGTTGAATAACATCAATATACAGGTTAGTAATAGAACACTCATACTCATTTTTAGCTAACTCATATGCTTCTTCTAAAGATTTTGCCTCAAACTTTTTCATATTAAATCCTACTCTTTTTTAGTTGCTTTTTGTTTTTCAAACAATCTATTAATATAGAATTGTTGTCCAATCGTAAAGACATTGTTAATAAACCAATAAAGTGTTAATCCAGCTGGGAACCATAGGAAGAAGAAAGTAAATACTACCGGTAAAAATTGGAATATTTTCTTTTGCATCTCATCTTGTAAAGTATTTGGTGTTAATTTTTGTTGTAAGAACATTGAAGCACCCATTAAAATTGGTAACACAAAATAAGGGTCCATTAAAGCTAAGTCATGAATCCATAAAATCCACTCAGCCCCTTTTAACTCAATAGAATTTAGTAATACTCGGTAAATTGCAAAAAAGACGGGGATTTGTAAAACAAGTGGCAAACATCCACCCATTGGGTTAGCACCATGTTTTTTATACAATTCCATCATAGCAGCTGATTGTTTTTGCTTATCGTCTTTATGCTTAGCTTGTAGCTCTTTAATCTTAGGAGCTAACTCTTTTAGCTTTTGCATAGAAACCATACCTTTGTATGATAAAGGAAATAAAATTAGTTTAATAATAACAGTTAAAGCAACAATTGTCCAACCCCAGTTTCCAATATAGCTTTGTAAAAAAGCTAAAAAAGTAAACATAGGTTTAGCAATAAAGGTAAAAAAACCATACTCAATAGCATCTACTAGTTCAACATGAAGTGATTTTAGTAATACATGCTCTTTTGGACCTGCATATCCACTAAGTGTTAAGTTCGTGTTTCCATGAACAAACATTTGTGGATCACTGTTGCTGTCTTTCATAACAGAAACTGCCATGCTGGTTTCAAAGTTATAAAGTATTGATGTATAGTATCTATCAAATGCTGAAGCAAATTTAACACCTGTTAAACTTACAGTTTTGTCTGCATCTCCATCTAGAATTGTTTTTAAGCTTCCATCATTTAACTTTAAAATGGCTCCATGGTCTGCATACATATCTACTAGCACATTGGGTCTAAACCCTGTTGTCATAAAAAAAGCTTGTGGAGTTGAAGTATTAACAGTAACATCATAATGTCCATCAGGATAAAAGCTAATGGTTTTTGTTAAGGTTGTACCTGAAAGCTCTTGAGTTAAAATAAGAACTTGTTTGCTTTGAGTAGCGTCAAGTTGAGCTTCATTAGCAACTACTTGAACCTTAAATGCTTCATCATTTAAATTAGCATCTGAAAATCTTACTTCCAAAGGTCGTAATTGATTGGCTTCAAAAAGTTTTATTTGATTGGCATCCTCATCGATGTACTTATTCTCTTGCAACGTAACTTGTGCAATTCGTCCTAATGTATCTATTTCATAAATACTTTTGTTCGTTTTAATTACCGAAACTAAATTTTTAGGAGCAATTGTGTTTACACTTGGAGCTTGAATAGTTAAGCCCATTTCGGGAGTTTGTGCTTGTGTTTGAGCTACTAACTCATGATTGTTAGAAACTGTCTGCTCTTGTTTTGCTGCTTGTTCTTTTACTTTTGCTTCTTGTTGAGGCTTTAATACTAAAAATTCATACGCTACAAAAAAAACAAAAACGACCAATGTCATTATTAACATTCGTTTTTGCATACCATTATTACTGTTCATATTTGGATTCATTCTACTTTTTCCACTCCCAATTTTTTACTACAACTGATTTATCTTTAGATATTGGCACATACCAATATTTAACTTGAATTTTTTTAAAGACAATAGCGTGTTTATATTTTTTTTTGACTACAGGATAGTCGAAACCACCTTTAAAAAGCTGGTTGCATTTTAAGATGCGTGTTATTGTAAAATAAATCGCCTTAAATATACTATTGTTTTCCACTTGCCATAGGGCATATTCTGAACAAGTTGGGTAGTATCGGCAACTTTTTGGTTTTAAGGGGGATATTATTTTTTGATAAAACTTAATTAAAAGTTTTAAAGTGAGTTTCATTTTAAAATCTCTAGTCTTTTAAAGGCAAAATTAAAATCTTTTTTTAATTTTTCATAATCATTTTCATTGATTTTTTCTTTAGCAACTAAAATATATTGTCCTGGTTTGATTTTGTTTTCGTAAGATAAAAACAAAGCTCGTAGTCTTCTTCGTGCTTTGTTTCGTAAGACGGCATTTCCAACTCTTTTAGATGTTACAAATGCCAATTTTAAATCTTCATCTGGCTTAAAGAAAGCAACAAATGAATCAGTATGCCACTTTTTGGCATGTTTGTATAAAGCGTTAAAATCTTTACTTCGATTTAGCCTAAATGGTTTGCTTAAACAGCTAATCTGTTTCTACCCTTAGCTCTTCTAGCATTGATGATTTTTCTACCACTTTTTGTTTTCATTCTAATTCTGAAACCATGTGTTCTTTTTCTAGGCGTGTTATGCGGTTGATATGTTCTTTTCATATTCTTAAGTATCCTCTTTTTTGCAAATTAAGTTGCGAATTTTAGTTAAATTAAGCTTAATGTTTGATTATGCAAGAAGTAACAAGTAACTGGATATTAACTTTCGAATTCCAGTTACTCAAACTACTAACTGTTCATTGTTTTTAGCTAATATGAGTTACTACCTCATCATTTTCCACATCAAAAACAACGCTGTTGCCCTCTTGAATTTTATCCTCTAAAATCAAATCGGCTAACTTGTCTTCAACCACTTCATACAATGCTCGTTTAAGTGGTCTGGCTCCATAATCAGGATCAAACCCTACTTTAGCAATATACTCTTTAGCTTTAGAAGTCAGTGAAATAGTAATCTCTCTTTGTGCCACTCTTTTTTTAATATCTGTAAACATAATTTCAACAATGCTGCTAATTTGCTCTAAGCCTAATTGTTCAAAAATTACAATATCGTCCAATCGGTTTAAAAACTCTGGTTTAAAGTAGGCTTTTATTTCATTAAGTACGGCACTTCGTCTGGCTTCTCTGTCTTGAATTTCAATAATTTTTGCACTTCCAATGTTAGAAGTTAATATAATAATGGTGTTTTTAAAATCAATAGTTACCCCTTTATTATCAGTCAATCTTCCATCATCTAACACTTGCAACAAAATATTAAACACATCTGGGTGTGCTTTTTCAATTTCGTCAAACAAAATTACACTGTAAGGTTTTCTTCTAACGGCTTCAGTTAATTGTCCGCCTTCATCATAACCCACATACCCAGGAGCTGCACCTATAAGACGGCTAACTGAATGTTTTTCCATATACTCACTCATATCAAATCGAATGAGTGATTTTTCATCGTCAAATAAAAACTTTGCTAAAGTTTTAGCACTTTGCGTTTTTCCAACTCCTGTTGGTCCTAAAAACATAAATGAACCAATAGGACGGTTCTCTTCACTAAGCCCTGCTTTATTTCTTTTAATGGCTCTACTAATTGCTTTTATCGCTTCATCTTGCCCAATAACATCTTCTTTAAGCACATCTTGGACTTTTAAAATTCGCTCTTTTTCACTGCTTAACATTTTATTGACTGGAATTCCCGTCCATTTGCTTACAATAGTAGCAATTGAGTCTTCATCTACGCTGTTTCGTAAAAGAGTTCCTTGCTCTTGCATTTGTTGCCATTTTTGTTCATTCACTTTAATTTTAGCTTCTAATTGTGGAATTTCCCCATACTCAATTTTGGCAGCTTCTTCAAATTTTGACTCTCGTTTAGCCACTTGGGCTTTGCCTTTAAACTCTTCAATTTTAGTTTTTAAGCGTGATGTTTCATTAAAGGTCTCTTTTTCATTTTCAAACTGAGTTTCTAGCCCTCTTTTTTTCTCATTTAAATTGGCTAACTCTTTATCTATTTCATCAACTCGTTTCGCATTTTTCTTTTTATCTTCCATAAGTAACGCTTGTTTTTCAACATTTAGTGTAGTAATCTCTCTTTTAACGGTCGATAATACAATAGGTTCACTCTCTATTTGCATTTTAAGTTCAGCAGAAGCTTCATCAATTAAATCAATCGCTTTATCGGGTAAAAATCTGTCCGCAATGTATCGGCTTGAAAGTTTGGCAGCGGCTACTAACGCGCTGTCATTAATAGTAATATTGTGGTGCGTTTCAA
>JBAYYP010000071.1:0-10758 GCA_041672955.1 Arcobacteraceae bacterium | reverse complement strand
ATGAACGCTTTTTAAAAAACTATACGCCATAAGGGTTAACTCTTACTATTAATCTATTTTGCCAATACATCTAATATTTTTTTAGCCAAAACTAACGCTTGACTACGGTGAGAAAATGCTTTTTTAATGTGGCTTTCTAACTCACCTAATGTTTTATCGTGCCCATTAGGAATAAACATAGGGTCATACCCAAACCCATTTGAACCTCGTTCTTCATCAATAATTTTTCCATGCATCCAACCATGAACCGTATAAACTTCACCTTTAAATACAATGGCAATACATGCTGTATAAAAAGCAGGTGTAAAGGAGAGATTTGTCTCTTTTAGTTTATTTAAAAGCTTGCTATTATTTTGTTTATCCGTAGCATTTACACTTGCATATCTGGCACTATAAATGCCTGGTTCATTCTTAAATAGTGGCACACTAATGCCACTGTCATCTGAAATAACAAATGCACCAAAGTCGTTAAGTTTTTCATAAACGGCTTTGGCTTTTATAACTGCATTTTGTGCAAAGGTGCTTCCTGTCTCTTCTATGGACATTTTACCTACTAATTCTTCAAATGCATAGACCTCATCTTGGGGCATAAGTTCTTTAAACTCTTTGATTTTTCCTTGATTACTTGTGGCTAAAACGATACGCATAAAAATTTCCTTAATGGCTTATTAACTATTTTATTATATAATAAAATCTTATTTTAACTTCTTTAGGATTACATATGATTAAAACCATTTTACCTTTATGTTCGATTATCTCTTTAAGATTCTTTGGGCTATTTTTAGTGCTTCCTGTTATTTCTGTCTATGCTATGTCACTAGAAGGAGCAAACACCGCACTCGTTGGAATTGTTATTGGTGGTTATGCATTAACACAAATGATTTTTCAACTTCCTTTTGGAATTTTAAGTGACAAAATGGGAAGAAAAGGCACCATAATTATGGGGCTGCTTCTTTTTGCCATTGGTTCGCTTATTTGTGCCGTTTCTGTCGATATTTTAGCTCTGTTATTAGGACGATTACTTCAAGGTGCAGGTGCCATAGGTGCTGTTGTAACGGCTATGATAAGTGATGTTGTAAAAGAAGAACAACGACCAAAAGCCATGGGAATTATGGGAGCTTCTATTGCTTTTAGTTTTGCATTAGCCATGCTTTTAGGTCCAATTATTGCTGCATTTTCAGGAGTAGATACGCTTTTTTATATTACTACCATTTTAGCTCTTTTTTCTATCTATTTAATTATAAAAAAAGTTCCGAATCCTCCTAAAATTACGCACACCTATAACGATGCGTTGCATTTTATGCCTGTACTTAAAGATACCAACTTAATACGAATGAATATCACTAACTTTTTACAAAAAGGGTTAATGACCTTTGCGTTTATGATTATTCCAATGGTATTACTAAATAACTTTGATTGGGAAATGAAAGAGCTTTATAAAGTCTATGTTCCAGCTATGATTTTAGGGGTTTTATCTATGGGACCTGCTGTAATTTTAGCAGAGAAGAAAGGGATGTTTAAAGAGGTACTTGTAATTGGAATTATCCTTTTTGGTATCTCTTATTTAACCATTGGGTTAAGTTCAAGTGATTTTGTTTTTGTCATTGGGGTAGTACTATTTTTTATTGGATTTAATATGCACGAACCTATTATGCAATCATTGGCTACTAAATTTGCAAAAGTTCACCAAAGAGGAATGGTTTTAGGTATTTTCAACTCTTTTGGTTATTTTGGAACTTTTTTAGGAGGAGTGCTAGGAGGAATTTTCTTTAACAGTGCCTCTTTAGCTTCCATTGTTATTGTTATTTCAATTGTGTGTGTATTGTGGGTTGTTTTAATTTTGTTTATGCCTAACCCTATGAAAAAACAAGTCGCTTATATACCTATGGAGAGTTTTGACAAAGCAAATTGCGTGCGTTTAAACCAAAAAGGATTTATTGATGAGTGGTATATTAATGAAAATGAAAATCTGCTCATTGTTAAATACAATACTACAGATATTACTAAAGAGCAGCTTGAAGAACTGCTTAGATAAGCCTTTTAAGAACTTCTATGTTTGACAAACTCTTAAGGTTTTTCATTGAAAACACCCGTATTAACTATACTCTTTTTGTCTTGATTTTTGCTATGGGGATTTGGTCATACACCAAAACCCCTAAAGAGATTTTTCCCAGCTTCGATCTTGATATGATTTCAATAAAAGGCTCTTATGTAGGAGCTAGTGTTGATATTTTAGACAAAATGGCCGTTACTGAAATTGAAGATAAAATCAAAAATATTGACAGCATTGACACCATGTCCACAGTAATTAGTCCAGGTCGTTTTACTATTATTTTGGAATTAAAAAAGCATGTTAATAAATATCAAGAAGCCAATAAAATTAAAGATGTTATTACTTTAATTAAAACCAATTTGCCCTCCGATATGGATGAGCCTTCTGTTAATGTATTAGACAGAAGTCGAGCACTGGTTAATGTTTCAATCACTTCAAACAAATACTCTTTAGATGAATTAAAACCCTTTGCCGATGAGTTAAAAAGTACACTTTTAACTATTTCGGGCATTAATGAAATTACCATCTTTGGAGATTCAGACAAATTTTTTGAAATTTTATTGGATGAACAAAAAATAGAGGCTTTGCAACTTAATAAAAGTGAAGTTTTTGATGTTATTTCAAAATTGTCATACATATTTCCCATTGGAAAAATAGAAGACCCTAAAAAACATTTTTATATTTCTACCCAAAATGGAGCAAAAAATGCTGAAGATTTTGGAAATACCCTTATTCGAGTCTCCGGAAAGACACTCTATGTAAAAGATATTGCCCTTATTTCTAAAAAATATGAAGACTCTTCGACCATGTATTCGTTTAATGCCAAAAATGCTTTGTCGTTAGCCATTGAGCAAACCGATACTTCCGATGCCATTAAAATAGTTGAGCACATTAAAAATAAATTGCCCACTATTCGAAGTAATAATCCCGATATTAATATTGAAATATCAACTGACGACAGTGAAAAAATAAAAGACCGTTTAAATGTAGTGGGCTCAAATATTTTATTAGGAATTATTTTAATTACTATTCTAATAGCGGTTTTAATTAATTTTAGAATGTCTTTTATTATCACTCTTGGGATTCCCACTTCTTTTGTATTGTCTTCTATTTATATCTATTTTTCAGGCTACACCATTAACATGATTTCACTTGTAGGAGTTTTAATAGCAATTGGAATAGTAGTTGATGACGCTATTGTCGTAAGTGAAAATATTCAACAACACATTGAAGAGGGGTTATCTCCTAAAGAAGCTGCTTTTAAAGGAGCAAGTGAGATGGTTAAACCCGTTTTCATAGCTTCTCTTACTACACTTTTTTCATTTTTACCCATACTTATGATCAGTGGCTCAATGGGTGAAATTATGAAACTTATTCCCATAGCTCTTAGTGCTTTGGTTATTGCTTCACTTTTTGAATCGTTTATCTTTTTACCCATTCATGCAGCGCATATTTTAAAAGCTGGTTCAAAAGTAACCTCTTGGGAAAAAGCCAATGCATTTTACAATAAAATTATTCACTTTTTTATGCGTTGGAAAAAGAGTTTTATGACCATTTTTATTGTTTTAGTTCCTTTATTAACTTTTTATTTACTGGTTAATTCAAAATTTCAAATGTTTCCAAAATTCGATGCAAGCGATGTAAAAATAACCCTAAAAGCCCACTCCAGTACCACACTGGAAGAAGCCTTTGCAATAGTTGGCAGTATTGAAAATGATTTACTGCAATACAAAGATGAGTTTTTTATAAAAAACATTGACTCCGTCGCAGGTTTTAGGCGAGATGTAGGAAACAACAGTGAAAACTTTCCTTATGCCATGTATATGACAGTAGAACTTGAAAAAACTAAAGCTATGAATATTTTAGATAAATATGTTACGCCCTATTTGAGTTTTTATTACGATGATGAGGGAAGAATACGAGATACCGCTTCAGATGATATTGCTACAAAATTACAAAATTATCTTTTAGAAAAAGATTATAAAACCAAATTCAATTTAGATGAAATTGCCGTGTTAGAGCGAAAAGTAGGACCTATAAAATCGGATATTAAAGTAGGAATTGTAACGCCTGATAACCAAAAAGCCATTGATTCTGTATTGCTTTTAAACAATGAAATAGAAAAAATAAAAGGTATAAAATCTTCCGCAAACTCTTTAAAATTTGGAATTGATGAAATTAAAATTAAAGTCAACTCCTATGGGGCAAGTTTAGGAATTACTGAATCTTTTATTGGTTCTTATTTATCAAACTTATATTTGTTAAAGAAAAAAGCCGTCTCTTTCGATGAAAAAGAGATGTTAGATATTAAGATAAAATCCAAAACAAAAGACAGTTTTGAGAGTTTAAAAAAGAGTTTAATTCCTTTAGACAATGGCATTTATGTAACTCTTGATGAAATTGTTGAACTCAATATTATACAAGCATTTGAACAACTTTTAAAAGATGAAGGAATAAAAAACTTCTATGTGGTTGCCAATGTTGACCCTGATATTATTACCTCAACCGAAGTTTTAGAACTTTTAAAACCTACTTTAAAAACCATTGAAGACAATGGTGTAAAACTCACCTATAAAGGCGAAGCTGAAAAAAAAGCAGAGCTTATGAACGATATGATTCTAGCATCTGCTTTAGCCATTGTTTTAATTATGATAGCCATGCTTTATTTGTTTAACTCTTTTATGCAAACTTTTATTGTTATGAGTGTTATTCCTTTTTCTTTTTTTGGTGTTTTAATAGGGCATGAGATTATGGGTTTAAACCTCTCTATGTCTTCCATGATTGGTACTCTTGGACTTGCAGGCGTTGTGATTAACGATGGAATTATTATGATGACCTATTTGAAAAAAGCCAAAAATATGGAAGAGATTTTCCAACGAGCCACCAAACGACTTCGCCCTATTTTTCTAACGACTATTACAACAATAGCAGGTATGATGTCACTAATATTTTTCCCCTCAGGAGAAGCAGCCATTTTCCAACCAATAGCAATTGCCTTAGCATTTGGACTAACATGGGGTACGGTTTTAAATCTTATTTATTTACCAGTGCTATACACTCTTACACAAAATTTTAAATTTAAGAGAAAGAAAGAAATAAGTCATTAATCTTTTGATTTGATGAGATTATTAGCTTTCTTTACTCAATTTATTTAAGGATTTCCTACAGTTGTTGTAGCTTCTAAACTTCTTGCAACTTTTGCTCGAAACAAGTTTCGAGTTCCAAAATAAGCAAAACGCAAACCGAAATTTATTTCGGTCGGTATTGTTGCAAGATTTATAATAAGAACAAACTGTCACCAATCACTAACCACTAAATCAATTTGCTCTCATCTAAATTATCTATTAAAACAGGTACTACTATTAATGAAGCAATCACAGCAGCTACTGTTCCAAAAATTAACGCTACTCCTAATCCTCCAAAGACCACATCACTAGCAAGCAGCGTTGAAGCTAAAATAATTGCCATTGCGGTTAAAAAGATTGGTTTTGAACGAATATAAACCGCTGTAATGATTGCTTCTTTTTTAGGAACGCCCTCTTTAATTTGTTGCTTGGTAAAGTCAATTAAAAGCAGTGCATTTCTTGAACTAATTCCAATAAGTGCAATAAACCCAATTAATGAAGTTGCTGTTAGAAAAAAGGTATGAGTGGTAAATATATTTACAATAAAGTGTCCAAAAATCACTCCTATGATTGATAAGAAACTAGCAAGCAAAACAATACCACTTAAGGCAAAGTTTTTATAGTAAACCACCATTAAAAGGAAAATTAGAATAAGTGCTGCAATAAATGCACCTCCTAAATCTCTGAAAGTATCCAGAGTAACTTTAAGCTCACCATCCCAAACCAATTTTAGTTTTTCATTGGTTATTTTATGTCTAAAATCAAGATTTAAAAGATTTGAATTGCTTACTTCATACTCATCTTCAAACTCTTCTTTGATTTTTTTCCGAGCTTCTAGTAACGGATATATTTGCGAAACTAAATCGGTGTGTGCTACTACATTGAGCATCATTTTTAAATTTTTGTAGTTTAAAGTTTTTTCATTGGGAACACGCTCTACTTTTATCATATCTTTTAAAGCAATCAAATTTCCTTGTTGGTTTCTTACTTTCAATACCATCAACGCTTCATTAATAGGGGTTTGTCTTTGCTCTAATCTGAGAAAAACATCTAATTGAGAATTGTACTCTTTGGAATTTTTAGTTGCCACAACTTTTCCATTAAAAGCCACCGAAATAAGTTCTGTAATGGCATCAATTTCCAACCCATACCGTTTAATTTTTTCATAATCTAGAATAAATTTATACTCTTCATACGAATCATCCGATAAGACATCAACATCGACTAAACCAGAGGTGTTTTTAAATACTTCTCCTACACGGTAAGCTAATTTTTCTATGCTTTTTTGATCTTCTCCATAAATTTCAGCCACCACAGCAGCTAACACAGGAGGACCAGCAGGAGGTTCAACCATTTTAATGGTGGTATTTGGACTAATGGGGTTAATCACTTCTAAAATATTCGTTCGAACTCTTTGGACAATTAGAAAAGAGGCTTCGCTTCTGTCTTCTTTTTTAGTTAAGTTTGCAACAATTTCTGCGAAATGTTCCCCTTTTTTTGCATTACTGCCTTTAAGTAGTCCTGCAAAATCTAAAGGGGAAGAGGTTCCTAAAAATACCTCTATATCGATAACCTCTTCTTCTTGTTGTAAAATTTGAACCACTTTTTGAGTAACAATTTTTGTTTGTGCTATTGAGCTTCCATTGGGTAAATCAACATATACTGTAAAAGTATTGGCATTTTTATCGGGCAACATTTTAGCTTTTACCCACCCTAAAGGAATAAAACTCACCGCAATTAAAAAAAGAGCCAAGGTTGAAAGCAAAACAATATTTTTATTTTTTTTGTCTTTAATACACAAAGAGACAAATGACTTAATGTTTATCATGAGAACCTCTTTTTAAAATTTTATTTGCCATATACGGGGTAAAAATATACGCAATTATTAAAGATGCAAACATAGCAACTGGCACATTTAAAGGAATGGGGCGCATAAACTCACCCATCATTTGCCCTACAAATGCCATAGGAACCATGGTTAAAATAATCGCAAAGGTAGCAATGTTTGTAGAAGCACCTATCTCTTCCGTGGCGTGTACCATAATCTCTTCATTGGTTTTGTCTTCTGAACTTTTTAAGTGAAAATGGCGATTAATATTTTCAACAACTACAATAGCATCATCGACTAATAATCCTAAGGAGAGTAAAAAAGCAAATAAAGTTATGCGGTTAAGCGTCTGGTCACCCATGTAGGCAATAAACAAAGTAATGGCAAAAATTGCAGGAATAGTAAACATTACAATACCTGCTTCCTTCCAACCTAAAACAAAAATAAGCAGTAAAATAATAATTGCTACGGAAATAAGCAAGTGGAACATTAGTTCATTTACTGCATCATTTGCTCGTTCACCATCGTTTCTTGTTATGGTGTAAAAAATACCCACTTTATGAAGTTCTTCTTTTAACTCCTCTAGCTGCTCTTTAATATCTTCTGCAATAAGGACTGAGTTAGAGCCTTTTAGCTTTGAAACGCTCAGCGTTACTTGTCTATACAGCTCATCGTTTTTTAGACTTATTTGTGCTTCTTTATAGTTTTGAATATCAAAACTCTCTGTTATAGTTGCTACATCTTTTAAATAAACAATACCTTTAGGGGTATTGATTAAAATATTTTCAATTTCATTTATATTTTGTAAAATATTTTCAATACCAATAATTTTAATTTCATTGTTACTGCTTTTTTTAATTTCATTGGTTTTTATTACTACCGAAGAGAGTGCTTTTTCAACCTCTTGAATAGTCAAAGAGTACTGATTTAAACGATTGCCATCTACTATTATATTAAACTGCTTTTTATGCCCTCCAATAATTTGTGTTACGGCTACATGCTCTAAACGGTTAAGCTTATTTTGAATTTGTTTAACTTTTTCATAAATAAAAGGTTGCTCTATACTTTTATCTTTAGCATAAAAAGCAATAGAAAAGATAGGAATATCAGTATCAATATCCAAGGGTTTAATTAATGGTTGCCCTGCTCCTAGCGGTAAAATATCCATATTTTGCATCATTTTGTCGTACATTTTTAGATTGGATTCTTCTTTATCTTCTCCAATAAAAAAAGAAACATTTATAATTCCTACATCGCTTTGGGCAATTCCATAAATATGTTCAACCCCTAAAACCTCTTTCATTTTTCTTTCAATGGGTTTTACTATAACATTGTTAATCTCTTCTGGCGTTGCTCCTGGAAGGGAAACAATAATATTTCCACCACTAACTACCATTTGAGGGTTCTCTTCTCGTGGCATCATTTGTAAAGAAAAATACCCAATAATTAAAATAAAAATCCCTAAAACAGGGGTCAATGGATTGTGCAAAAAGTTTTTACTTAAAAATCCACCAATGTTATGAACTTTAATCTCTTGATATTTCATGATTTTATTTTACTCGCACTTTTACATACATACCTGGTAAAATTTGGTTATCTGTACTTTTAAATGCTAATTTAACTCGAAAGGCATTCGTTCCTGTGTTTGCTGATGGTAAAATAGTAATCTCTGTTGGTTTAAACGTTAATTCTAAAGACTCAATAGTAATTTCAATATCAGGGTTGTTTCTAAACGCATTTAAATCACTTTCTGAAATCTCTAAATAAACCACCAAATTTTCAATATCACAAATCGCTAAAAGAGGTTTTGTAGCAATGGCTAACTCACCTTCATTAATATACTTTGCAATAATCAGTGCTTTGTTTTGTGCATTGATATTTAAATATTGAAACTGTTTCTCTATCTCTTGTAGTTTTTCTTTATAGTGTGCAATTTGTTGTTTTGCAATTTCAAGTGATTTTTCTAAATTCTCTTTTTTAAGTTGTATCTCTTCATAATTGGTTTTGGAAACCGATTTCTTTTCAAATAATGTTTGATACCTTTTAAAATCTAACACCGCTTTTTCTAAATCATTTTTATTCATAGCGTAGGAAAGTTCTGCTTGTTGCATTGCAATTTGCGTTTGTATTTTTGCAGAGCTGTTCTCTTTTAAATCTATTTGTAAAAGTTTCTCACCTTTTTTGACAATATCGCCCTCTTTTACAAAAATTTTCTCAACGAAGCCGTTGTATTTAGTTGCAATATTTTGTTGGTTATCGCTTTGTATAAATCCTGAGATTTCAAAACTTGCAGCATATGAACTAAGAACTAAAAATAGTGATACTATTATAAGAACAAAGCCTTTTTTAATGCTAGGTAATTTCAATTTTTTCTCCTATTGTTTTATAAGTATTAATTATTCTATATGCATTAATTCTATCATAATTTCACTTGTTCTAAAAATATATTTTTCACACCTTTCCCTTGTTTAGCACTTTTGTGTCATAAAATGACAGAAACTTGTATTTGAACATTTTATTTGATATGATTTGATTATTCAAATATAAGGAAAACATACATGAAAAAATTATTGCTTTTAAGCATGATGATATTTGGCATGATGATTGCAAATCTTAACGCTGGAAGTTTAGAGGAGTTTAGTGCTCAAGCTTCAACAAAAGTAAAAGAGTTAGTAAAGGAAAACAACTTAAAGGTTGTTGATTACAATTATGTGAAAAACGCAGTTGGAAAAGGCACAAGAGACGCAGCTAAAGCTATTATTTTAGATGCAAGACCTTTAAAATTGTATGAAGCAGGTCATATTCCTTCGGCACGTTATCTTCCAGATAATAAATTTGACGAACTCTATGAGAGTGTTTTAAACACTGTTTCAAAAGATAAAGAACTTATTCTTTATTGTGGTGGATACGACTGTGCAAAAAGTCCAAATTTAGCTCTTATGTTAATGAAAAAAGGGCATAAAAATATAAAAATATATGCAGCAGGAATGCCTCAGTGGAGTAAAAGAAACTACGATGAAATTGAACTCTTAATTGCATATGCAATGTATGAAAACAGAAAAGCTCTTTTTATAGACACAAGAATGTTTTCACTTTTTGAAAAAGGGACAGTATTAGGGGCTATTAATATTCCAGATACTAAATTTAAAGAGTTTACGGGTTTTTTACCAGCTAATGTTAAGACACCAATTATTACATTTTGTGCAGGGTATGAGTGTACAAAATCACACAATGTTGCTAATTATCTAATTTCAATGGGGTACCAAAACGTTAAAGTATTAGCTTCTGGTTTTCCTTCATGGAAAAAGGCTTCTTATCCATCAACGGGAGCAGCTGTTATAAAAAAAGAGGTTGTTGTCCCTATGAAAGAAGTAGCAACTTTCTTGAAAAAAGGTGAAGATACTGGAACAGTTGATGGCGATTGGTTTGTAAAAAACCATACTTCATTTCCTAAAGATATTGTAATTGTTGATGTTAGAGGTGCAGATGAATATAAAGCAGGACACATTAAAGGTGCTATAAATATTAACGCAGAAAAATTAAAACCGGAAGCTTTACTAAATGCTTTACCAGAAAAGGGAGAAATTGTATTTTATTGTGGAACAGGTTCAAGAGCTACTGAAGCTTGGGGAATGTTAGCACAAGAGTTAAAATATGAAGATATTCACCGAATTTTTTATCTTGATGCAAATATTAAATGCAGTGAAAAAAATGAGTGTACTATTGAAGTTAATGAGCCTTTAGGCGTTTAA
>JBAYYP010000070.1:0-10972 GCA_041672955.1 Arcobacteraceae bacterium | reverse complement strand
ACCACTGTTCACATCCATAACAATAATTGCACCACTTTGGTCGCCAAAAAGTTCATGTATGTACTCTTGCAGTTTAATATCTATAGTGGTTTTAATATTGTTGTCTATGGAGACCTCTTTTTCATCTAAAACTTCTAGGTATTTATTTAAAGCATTAACTTTTACATCTTTGTATCCCAATTCTCCTTGTAATCGTTGGTTATAATATTTTTCAAGCCCATTTTTACCAATAATACCGCTGTATCTTGAGATTAAATTATCTTCAACTTCTTCTTTAGAGGCTTTTCCAACATATCCAATAATATGCGAAGCAACATGACGGTAAGGATAAAATCGTTTTACTGCCGATTCTACTTTGAGATTTTCCATAGAATTAAAAAGAGTATATTTGCTAAAAAAAGTATCATACGGGATGTAATCTATGAGTTTTACATTGGTGTGTCGGTATGCAGAATCGAGATTTAGATACTTTTTGATTAACTCTTCTTTGGTAAATTCAGGAAAATGAAATGCAATAATTTCACACAGTTCATCTAAAATATCTCGGTTTTTATAAGAACGCAGGTGAGGTTTAATATTAATTGAAAATCCTAAATTATTAATAGCTAAAGCAACGCCATTTCTGTCTTGTATAATTCCTCTTGAAGGAGCTTCATAAACGCGTTTAATGTAGTTTTGTTTGGATAACTCTTCATAATAAGTGTTTGATTTTATACTTAAAAAGTAAAGACGTGAAAGCAGTAAAATTACAATGGCAACAATAAAAATAACAATAAAATTAATTCGTTTCAAGGGGCTAGTCCAATAATAATAATATCTAAAATAAGATTCAAAAATAAAATCTTAATTAATGTAAAGTTGGTATCATTTGTAATTGACCAAATAATTAATACACCAATGTAAAGCAAAACTATTTGCAGCAAATCACTCACAGAGTCAATAACCATAACACGGGTTAAAAAAGGAATTAAATAAACATAAATAAATGAACCTAAAAGTAGAATACTAAAGGGCTTAAACCCATTATTAAGTTCAATAAACAAAATAGCTAAAATAACATATATCATAGGATAGTAGTTTTGAGTTTTCAAACACTGAGTATACGCTGAAAAAACAATCCCTAAAAGTAAAATATTTAAAAAATAAATAGAAGCAATAAGGTTAATTACAACAACAGCAACAAATAAAAAGAAAAGAACATAGGTATTGTCAAAAATATTCTTTTTTACGTTTATTCCATCACTCAATTTTACATAACCCTTATTTTTAAAAAGATTATATTATAACTATTCTTAATTACTTAAAGGCTCTTTTTTAGTCATTCGGTAAATAAAAGAAAAAATTTCAGCAACTGCTTTGTACATGTTTGGAGGAATCTCTTTATCAATATCTATTTGACTTAAGAGTTCCACTAAATCTTCATCTTTTTTAATAGGAATATCATTGTCTTGAGCAATTTTTATGATATTTTTGGCAATTTCACCTCTTCCAACGGCTGTTACCTTTGGTGCACTGTTCGTAGTTTGATCATATTTTAAAGCAACTGCTTTGGGGGTGAAAATATTAGATTTTTTTTCCATTTAGACTCTTATGCTAATGCCAAAACTTAGTTCATCTTTGTATTGATTAACAAAATGCAACTCTTTTTTAAGCTCTTCATCTTTGCTAGGCTCTTTAAGTTCGTACAGTAAGATAGTTTTAGGAACTAAACCCACAGAACTTAAACTTCGTTTTAATTCAGGTAAAGAAGCTTGTAACTGCTCTTTAAACTCGAGCTTTTGAGCGTGCATGGTAATATCAATATTATTTTGATATAAAGCCACGAGTAAATCCAACTTCCCATGTTCTTTAAGTGTCAAATTAATTTGGCAGTAAAATTTTTCTTCATCGGACTTAGCCGTTGCTATGGTACCATCTTCTAGTAAATCCCATAAAAATGGCAGGTATAAGATGTTTGAGTGGGTGGTTAAGCTCATTAATTGATTGTAATCTATTTGTACTAGAAGTTTATCAAGATGCTTTAGCATCTCTTGTGCGTGTTGCTGTTGGGTGTTACTGCTAACTTCTTTTTGAAGTTGCAATAATACGGCTTTCATATCAGTTGAAAGTTCATCTTTTAGAAATTTAATTTCATTTGGAATTGTTGAAAAATTTGGATTTGATAATCCTTCTTTTGTTAAAAGCGTTTCTAGTTTGTTAATTGTCTGAAACAAGGAAGTTTCACCAGATGTTTGAGACAATGGATTTCCTAAAGTTTGTGTTGGTACAAGTTTAGATAAGAGTTGTTGTAAAACAGATAAATCAGCTTTAAGGTTATAATTAGGAGTGTTCAAATTATTTAAAATAGTTTCAATTATTTTAAGGGCATCACTTGAATCTAACTTGGAGATATTAAGTAAAGAGATTTTTAACTCATTTAAAACACGGCTTAAATCATTGGATAAAGATGAAGTTAATGAAGAGCCAATTTTAGCTTCTAAAAATATTCCTGAATTACTGATTTGGCTTTTTAAATTAGTTTCATTGATGTCTTTAATATTAACCATAAAATTTTCTATTTTTGATTCAAATGCATTTAAAGTAGGGGTGCTTTTTATTAAATTTAAAAGCGACTGCAACTCTTTAGGAAAATTATTTAAATCATTGCTAACAGAAGAGTTCTTAAGTAAGTTCATAATGGTTTCATTGGATTTTGTGCCACTTATTATGTCATTAAATAAATTGTTTAATATAGTTTGAATTGATTTGCTTTGTGCAGAAGTACCCAGTTGATTTAAATCGGCTTGTTGTAATGCTTCTTTAATGACTTTATTGTCATTGGGCAAAAGAATATTTAAAAGAGTATTGTTTTGAATTTCCATTTAAAAAGTATAACATAAAATTTCAAACATTTTTAGTGAAATTTTAGCACAATGCTATTATATAATTTTAAAATATGCTTGAAAAGTCCAATTTTAGGGAGAATATTACAAAGGTGGTGCGAATGGTGAGAATCGAACTCACACTCCCTAATGGGAACGGGATTTTAAGTCCCGCGCGTCTACCAGTTCCGCCACACTCGCACAAGTGTTTTTATTAAGAATTATTTTTAGTTTATAAAGTGGAGCGGGAGACGAGATTCGAACTCGCGACCCTAACCTTGGCAAGGTTATGCTCTACCCCTGAGCTACTCCCGCATATACTTTATAAGTGGTGGCTCGAGACAGAATCGAACTGTCGACACAAGGATTTTCAGTCCTTTGCTCTACCGACTGAGCTATCGAGCCATTATTGAAGTGGTGGTGAGAGAAGGATTTGAACCTTCGAAGCCGTAGGCGGCGGATTTACAGTCCGCAGGATTTGACCACTCTCCAACCTCACCAGCTGAATAATTTTGGATGGGGTAGAAGGATTCGAACCTTCGAATGACGGTACCAAAAACCGTTGCCTTACCGCTTGGCGATACCCCAACAACACACGTTAATATTTTGTGTGGACGGGATTATAAAGCAATATATCTTAACTTACTATTAAACTAATGACTCAATAACACTTTTTTTTGTAAATTTGGTTAACTTAAAGATTTTATTCTTTATTGAGAGGAATAATTATATAATAATAAAATTTTTACAAGGAAAAAAAATGAAAACTTTTATAAATATGTTTTTTATAGCTTTACTGGGAATGACTATTTTAACGGGATGCAGCAAAACACTAGAGGGCGTTAAAGATGATAGTTCAAAAAATTGGGATGCAACAAAAGATGGAACAAATAAAGCTTGGGAATCTACAAAAGAAGCGGTACATAAAGCTACAGAGTAGTTAAAAAAAGTTCTATTTATTAGAACTTTTTACTTGTTTTTCTTTCATAATAAAAAGTTGCTCTAAAAGCATATTTTTAAAATCTTCTTCAATATTAGGAATGCTTAAGACAATATCGGTAATTTTCTGATGATTTATATTAATAATATTTGGTAAAATAGTCTCTTCAATAGTTTTTTTAAAAAATTGTATCTCTTCGTTGGTCATTTATATCCTTAATTTTAAAAGTGTATTATAATGAAATTAAAATAAAACGACACTTTTAAAAAATATTCGAATCTATTCAAGTAAATAATTTAGGATATTTAATTTTGTATGTTTTAGTGTTGAATGATGTTATCTTTAATTTTGGTTGCGGAAATAGGATTTGAACCTATGACCTTCGGGTTATGAGCCCGACGAGCTACCGGGCTGCTCTATTCCGCGTCAAAAAATTTGGAGCTGGTGAAGGGAGTTGAACCCCCGACCTGCTGATTACAAATCAGCTGCTCTAGCCAACTGAGCTACACCAGCAACAAGATTAAAGTAATGTTAATCATATAGATGAACATTTTAAGAAGTATGGTGTCAAAAGAGAGACTTGAACTCTCGACCTCCGGCTTATGAGACCAGCGCTCTAGCCAGCTGAGCTACTTTGACAATAATGACTCATATAGTTAATTGGTTGCGGAAACAGGATTTGAACCTGTGACCTTCGGGTTATGAGCCCGACGAGCTACCGGGCTGCTCTATTCCGCGGTTTACATTAAAAGTTGGATGGGGTAGAAGGATTCGAACCTTCGAATGACGGTACCAAAAACCGTTGCCTTACCGCTTGGCGATACCCCAATCTTTTAAGTGGTGAAATTATAGTAAAAAACTATTTTAATGTCAAGCCTTTTTAGAAGAGTTTTTGAAACTTCTGCTATAATAAAAAAATAAAAAATGAAAAAAGAGATTATGAATGAGAGCAACACAACGAGTTAAAGAAGCGATAGAAGAGATTCAAAAAGGCAATATGGTTATTATGCTTGATGATGAAGACAGAGAAAACGAAGGGGATTTGGTCTATGCCGCACCTTTGAGCACGCCACAAAAAGTAAATTTTATGGCAACCCATGCAAAAGGGTTAATATGCGTTGCAGTTACTACAAAAACTGCTAAGAAGCTAGAACTTTTCCCTATGGTATCTTCAAATACCTCTTCTTATGAAACAGCGTTTACCGTCTCTGTTGATGCAGCAACGGCAACAACAGGGATTAGTGCAGGGGAGCGAGACGATACGATTAAGATTTTAGCAAATCCTATTTCAAAAGCCAGTGAATTGGTGAAACCTGGGCATATTTTTCCTTTGATTGCAAAAGATGGAGGTGTTTTGGTTCGTACAGGACACACAGAGGGTTCTATTGATTTGTGTAAATTAGCAGGACTTAATGGAGAAGCCGTTATTTGTGAAATCATGAAAGAAGATGGAACAATGGCAAGAAGAGACGATTTAGATATTTTTGCTGAAAAACATAATTTAAAACAGGTATTTATCTCTGATTTGGTTCAATACAGACTCTCTCATGAAACACTAGTTGAAGAGATAAGCAGTGAACCATTTGAGTTTTTCAATGAAAAAAGTGTAAAAAAAGAGTTTAAAGATCATTTGGGAAATATCCATATTGTCATTGTATTTAAAGAAATAGGTCCAACAACGCATGTTAAATTTCATACTATTATTCCTGATATTGAACTGTTTTTAAACAATGAGAAACTAAACTCAATGTTAAAAACAATTAATTTTATGCAAGCTAAAGGTGGAATTTTAATCTTTTTAAGTGAAAAAATGAGCCCAAAAGAGTGTAAAAAAGATTATGGAATTGGAGCTCAAATTATAAATGTGCTAGAGATTGAAAAAATTAAATTGTTAACAAGCGGTGGAAAACACTCGTTTATTGGTTTAAATGGATTTGGTTTAGAAATAATTGAAGAGATACAAATAGAAGGATAAACTTAATTGTGTTAAGTTTTGAGTTTTTAAAATATGGCTACTTGGAATTTATTCTAAGTAGCCATATCTATTTCTTAGAGAGATTTAATCTATTCCTATGGCTCTTTTAACTAACTCTAAAGATTGTTTTAGGGCTTCAATTTGTTCTTTGGCTTCAAAAAGATTGTCCAAATAGTATTGTGAGTTTTCAATGGAAGCAATTTTTTCTTCAACTCGAATAATCGCAGCTTTTTGCATTTCAGGTTCTAACGTTAAATATTTTGTTGGCTCTTGATTGTTAATGCGTGTTAAACGGTACTCAAAAAGAGATTTATTATCAGGATTTTCATTTAAATAATGACACAAACTCTCATAGACCTCCTCGTTAGAAGAATCGAATTTATTGTAAATTACGCCTGCATAATCATTGAGATATTTGTTATGTGAGTGATAATTTGTAAAAAATGCGTTTAAGTCATCTTTAGATAAAGAATCATTGTGAATATCATATACTTTTTCTAACATATGAATTGCACATAAATGGACAATTTTAGGAACTTTTTTTTCTAATTCTTCTAAAAATAAAGCAAGCTTCATAGGAATCCTTATAAATAAAAAAAGGGAGCATTATACTCCCTTTTTAGCAGCAAAAAAAATATTAAAGTTTTGGACCAGCAGAGGTAAAATCGAATTCACTCTCTAGTGTTAAGTATTTTTTGAAGTTTTCAATATACATATTTGCCAATTTTTGTGCATTTTTATCATATTCAGCACTCTCTTCCCATGTGTTTCGCGGATTTAGAACTTGTGTGTCTACTCCTGCGAGTGTTTTAGGAATTTTAAGATTAAAGTAAGGCAAGGTATCAAACTCTGAAGAGTTAATTGAACCATCTAAAATACCATTAATACAAGCACGAGTATTTTTAATGCTCATTCTTTTTCCAACACCATAAGGACCACCTGTCCAACCTGTGTTAACTAAATAGACATTAACATTATGTTTATCTATTTTTTGTCCTAATAAGTCTGCATAAACGGTTGGATGCAATGGTAAAAAAGCTTCTCCAAAACACGCACTAAAAGTTGCAACCGGCTCTGTAATTCCACGTTCAGTTCCTGCAACTTTTGCAGTGTATCCACTTAGAAAGTAGTACATCGCTTGCTCTTTTGTAAGCTTTGATACCGGAGGTAAAATACCAAAAGCATCGGCACTTAAAAATATAATATTTGTAGGATGGCTTCCTGTCATAGTAGGTTCATGGTTTTCAATATGATTTATAGGGTATGAAACTCGTGTGTTTTCTGTTTTACTTCCATCTGTAAAATCAACTTCTCCCAGTTCATTGGCAACCACATTTTCTAAAATGGCACCTTTTTTTATAGCTCCATAAATTTCAGGTTCACTTGATTGGTCTAAGTTAATTACTTTAGCATAACAACCGCCTTCAAAGTTAAAGATACCTTTGTCGTCCCAGCCGTGTTCATCATCACCAATTAATGAACGATTTGGATCAGTTGAAAGTGTTGTTTTTCCCGTTCCTGAAAGTCCAAAAAATAGTGCTGTATCGCCATTTCTTCCAATATTAGCAGAGCAGTGCATGGCTAGTTTTCCTTCAAGAGGAAGCCAGTAGTTCATCATTGAAAAAATTCCTTTTTTCATTTCACCTGCGTACCATGTTCCTCCAATAATTGAAGTATTTTTTTCAATATTAAATACTACAAATACTTCTGAGTGTAATCCGTGAGCTTTATACTCTTTATCAGTGGTTTTACACGCGTTGTAAACAGTAAAATCAGGTTTAAAGGTTTCTAAATCTTTTTTACTTGGTAAAATAAACATATTTTGAATAAAATTCGCTTGCCATGCAACTTCTGTTACAAAACGAACACTTCTTCTTGAGTCTAAACTTGCACCACAATAAACATCTGTAATATAGAGATCTTTATTACTTAATTGTTCTTTTGCTACAAGTTCAAGTTCTTCATAAACTTTGGCTTCAATACTTCGATTTACATCGCCCCAAGATATATATTTCTTTGAAGGGTCTTGATTGACAAAAAATTTATCTTTAGGACTTCGTCCTGTGAAAATTCCTGTGTCAATCATTAAAGCACCTGCTGAAGAGATTTTTGCCCCTTCATTCTGTATTGCATGTTCGATTAAAGTATCGATATCTAAATTCCTGTATATGGTTTTAATATTTTCTAAACCAAGTGAGTCTATTATTCCAGACATATTTATATTTCCTATTACTATTTAAAAATTGATAAAAGAACACCGGCAGCAACGGCAGAACCGATGACACCAGCAACATTTGGACCCATAGCATGCATTAACAATACATTTGAACGGTCATACTCTTGTCCTACTTTACTTACAACCCTAGCAGCCATTGGAACAGCAGAAACTCCCGCTGCTCCTATTAGTGGATTTATTTGGTTATCTTTAGAGCTAAATTTATTCATAATTTTAGCCATAATAACACCAGCTGCTGTTCCTGCACTAAATGCAATAAGACCAATAATCATAATTCCTAAAGTCTCTAATACTAAAAACTTATCTGCAGCTAATTTTGAACCAACTCCCAAACCTAGAAAGATGGTAACAATATTAATCAATGAGTTTTGCATTGTATCTGAGAGTCTTTCAACCACACCTGATTGCTTTAAGAAGTTACCAAAAGCAAAAGCACCAATTAAAGGAGCAGATTCAGGTAAAAAAATAACGGTTAGCATTAAGATTAAAATAGGCAAAAGTAGGTTTTCTAATTTATGCACTTTTCTAAGCTTTGGCATTTTAATTCTTCGTTCAGCTTCAGTTGTTAAAGCTTTCATAATAGGAGGTTGAATAACCGGTACCAATGCCATATATGAATACGCTGCAACGGCAATTGCACCTAGGAGTTCAGGAGCTAATCTATTGGCAACAAAAATAGAAGTAGGACCATCCGCACCACCAATAATTGAAATAGCCGAAGCACTTTGTAAATCAAAGCCAATAGCAACTGCACCTACAAGGGAACCAAAAATTCCAAACTGTGCAGCACCACCTAAAATAGCTGATTTAGGGTTAGCTAATAAAGGACTAAAGTCGGTCATTGCACCAACTCCCATAAATATTAGTAAAGGAAAAAATCCATTGGATATTCCCATATTATAAATAATACCTAACATCCCATTTTCCCCTGCAATTTGAGCTAAAGGAATATTGGCTAACAATCCTCCAAACGCAATAGGCAAAAGTAATAGTGGTTCAAATCCTTTAGCAATAGCTAAATAAAAGAGTAAGAAAACAATTCCAAACATTATTACACGACCCCACGTTTGCTCAAAAGTTGTCATTACTCTTGCATCTTCACCATGGGCTTCAGCAGTCATTACACTATCGCTTGGATTTAAAAATGAGTAAATCCCTGTGGTTTCATAAAATGATCCCACCAACTCTTTAATGGATTTCTCTTTATAGACATGCTTTACTTCTTCTTTTTGTAAAGAAGTTTCAACAGAAGAGCTTGCATAGGCATTTAGGCTAAAAAATCCTATTAAAACTATGAGCAACGGGATGATTATTTTTTTATTCATTAAGTTCTCCAATTTTTACAACGAACTACAATTATTTAATTGTGGCTATCGTTTGCCCTTCTTCTACTGCTTGATTGGTTGTAACGGGAATTGATGTAATTGTACCTGTTGTGGTTGCTTCTACATCTATTTCCATCTTCATAGCTTCTATAATTGCAATTACATCCCCTTTTTCTACTTTATCACCCACTTTAGTTAAAATTTTCCAAACAGTTCCACTCACTGTTGCCCCAACTTCTTCGCCACCTTCACTGCTTGTAGTTGTTTGTGATGTATGGTTTTGTGTTGCTACTGGTGTTACTTGAATATCTGCATTGCCTTGTGCAACCGTTACATTAAATTTTTGACCATCTACAACAACTGTGTAGTTTCCAGATGCATTGCTCATTTTTTTATTCTCTCCTGTTTTACAATCTTTATTATCTTCACATACGCTCTCATTTGGTTCAACTTTTCGAACACTTAATGTGGATTCTCCTTTTAAGAAGCTAATTCCTTTTTCATCACAAGCAGCAGCTATAAAAATATTTTCATCACTAATTTCAATTTTTTCTTCTTTTAATCTATTTTCCCAATATGCCATAGTTTTCTTTTCATCTCTGTCGGCAATATCTAAAGGGTTTTCTGTAGTAGGTTCTAATTTTAATTTTTCACTGGCTAATTTAATAATTTCAGCATCGGGGGTCACTGGAGTTTTACCAAAATATCCTAAAACCATTTTTCCATAACCTGGAGCTATTTGTTTCCAAGGACCAAACATAACATTGGCATAGGCTTGTTGCCAGTAAAATTGAGAAACAGGAGTTACCGAAGTACCGTATCCACCTCTTTCAACAACTTCTCTCATGGCATGAATAACTTCTGGGAATCGGTGTAAAGTATTGTTGTCTCTCATCATTTGTGTGTTGGCGGTTAAAGCGCCTCCTGGCATTGGTGAAAAGGGAATTAAAGGGGAGACCTGAGTAGCTTCAGGAGGCATAAAGTAGTCTTTGAGTTGATATTTTAATACTTCTTCGTATTTGAGAATTTTTTCAAGTTCTAATCCTCCTAAGTCGTAGTTCTTGCCCTTGACTGCATGAAGCATTGTCAAAATATCGGGCTGACTAGTACCTCCTGAGACGGGGCTTGCAGCTAAGTCAATCCCATCGGCACCAGCATCAAGGGCTGCTAAATAACACGCAACAGAAACACCGGCAGTTTCATGCGTGTGAAGCCTTATATGCATATCTTCACCGACGAGTTTTCGTGCCATTTGAATGGTTTCAAAAACTTTTTGAGGAGAAGAAGTTCCAGAAGCATCTTTAAAGCATAAAGAATCAAAAGGTAAAGCACTGTCAAGAATTTGTCGGAGTGTTTTTTCATAAAAGGCAACATCATGAGCGCCTTCACATTTTGGAGGCAAATCCATGAGTGTAACAACAACTTCGTGTTTTAAGCCATATTTTTTAATACATTGAGCACTGTACTCTAAATTTTGAACATCATTTAAAGCATCAAAGTTTCGTATGGTGGTAACACCATGTTTTGCAAACATACGAGCATGCATGTCAACGAGTTCTCTTGAACCCGTGTCTAGCATTACTGTGTTAATACCACGAGCCAGTGTTTGTAAGTTGGCATCTGGACCTGCAATTT
>JBAYYP010000069.1:0-10973 GCA_041672955.1 Arcobacteraceae bacterium | reverse complement strand
ATTAGCTTTATTGATTCTAAAGTTTTTTTAAAACTTCCTTTATTCCTTGTTAGATCATGTGTGTTAGAAGATAAACCATCTAAACTTATTTGTACTAAAGAAATATTTTTTTTAATATTAAAAATATTATCTTTATTTATTAAAAGTCCATTTGTAAATAATAAATTTTTAAATTCTAAATTATTTGTATATTCAAATAATTCAAAAATTCCTTCTTTTGTAAGAGGTTCCCCTCCACTAAAAGTTATTTCTGCTTTTGGTGCCACTTTTTTTAATTTAATAAAAGCATTTTTCCATTCATCAATTGATAATTCATTTTTTAACTCTTGACCAGCTGACACATAACAGTATGGACATTGCAAATTACACTTGTGGGTTATAAATACATGAATATTTTTTTCAATATCTTCTGCATTATCCATAATTTCAGTTTTAGTATCAAAATAAAATTTACTTTTTTCAATCTTTTGCAAAACTGATTCTAATATCTTTCTTGATTTTTCTTCTGAAAAAATATCATTATTAATACTACTCAATAAACATTCTTCTAATGTTTTTTCATTTTGAAGATATGTAAAAATTTTAAATTCATTATCTGTAAGAATAATCCAAGTTGGTATGTCTTCAGCAATTACCAAAAATAACTCATCAACTTTATGATGAGTTATTTTAGATGGAAATTTTACAGTATCATTCAACTGAAAATGAACCATATTAGCAGTCTTGTCGTTTATGTGTAGTTCTACACTGAGATCTTGCACTACATACTTGACCATCACTTGATTTACTTGATGAAGCAACTTTAAAACCTTCATTTAGTTTTAATTTTGTTTGTTTTTGTTCCATTTAAGAACCCCTAATTAATTAATTTACCACATTTGCTATTTTGTAACAAATAGGCATATTTAAAATTGAGCTTTATGCAATCTTAAATATGCTTAATTCAATTTCGCAACTCACTTAGTTTCTATAGATCGATAAATTAAATATATTTCTAGTAATTTCACAAATTTTTCTTTTTATTATAAGTTGAATACAATCATAGCAAAAATATATAAATTTTCATAGTTAATGTCACATTATTAATAATTAATGTAATATTGATTACTTTTTTACACTTTTATTTTTGTTCTCAGCCCCCTGAATTTTTTTAATCCTTTTATTTCTCTCAATTTCCCAAGCATCAACTGGGTCTAATTTATCCCAAGCCTCGAACAGTTGCTTTTCTTGTTTAGAAATTTTCATTCCATAAGTAGCCTCAAAATAAAAATAAGTTCGAGCAATATTTCCACGAATATCTTCTTTAGGCTCTGCTCGTCTAGCTTTACATATTCCGGTGACAGTATACCTAACTATCTTCATTTTCACTTTTGTCCTGATTTTTATTTTTTTAATCTACCCATGTCAATAATTTTATTTTATCATAGAAATATGAGACCCCATATTGCTGAAATTTCTTAAACACTTTTGTAATTAGGTAAACTGTCTCCGGAATTTTAATGCTAATTATTTCCTAAAGTTCCCTTCATTTTCTCTTGATTGTTCTATCTCAACTATCATCTCAATAACTTTTTTATAACTATTAATAAAGTACTTTTTAAACAGAGTATAATTACCTGTTTCATAGTAAGTTACAATTGATTTTAAATACTCTTTTATGCTCTCTTCATCTGGAATATATATCATATTTGATGTATATTTTAGCACTACATTTAACATCAATCTAGCTGTTCGCTTATTGCAATCTGTAAAATATTGAAGATATGCCAAATTATTATGAATATATAAAGCTTTATTGAATGGATTTGAAATAGTGTCGCTTATTTTAAATAAGTAATTCAATTCATCTTCTAATTTTTCTTTTGTTGCTAACGGTATATAATTACATCCTGTAATTGTAACTTCACTGTCTCTTGGAACTGCTCGTTTATTATCAGATACCATTTCATTAGATAGTATATAGTGCAAATCTTTTAAGGTTTGTTTAGATGGTTCTAAATCTTGTGTTATAAATATCTCATAAGCATCTCTAAGATTTAAAATCATTTTTGCATCACTATATTTCTTACCACCTGCTGTTCTTCCATATTGTATCAAAGCTTGAGTATCTAGTTTATCGTAAGTATTACCTTCAATAAGTGCTGATGTATGGATAAAATCTAATCCAAATTTATCTATATAGCTTTTATTGTTTAAAAACTTTTCTAATGAAACTTTCTTGTTTAGTTCTTCTAAAAGTTTTATTTCATTTGGTGCAAATATATCTGTATTATCTAAATAATCAGGATTATAGGTTACCATTTTTTAGCTCCTATGTTTTTTTGTATTCTTCTTTAAATTTACTTATTTTATCTAAATCTATTTGAAGATTATCAAATACTATTTTCTGAGTCTTTTTATCAGTATCATTAATAATTGGAACTCGTTTTATAAAGTCCGTAATATTTTTAAAAGGCTTATACCCATCTTCATCTCTGGTCATAAGGTTCTATTTACAATAACATCCTATACCTAAAGACTCTAATCCCAAGGATAACTTAACAATTCTTTTTTTCATCCAAGCATTTTTTAATTTCGTATTCTGTACTTTTGTAAAACTAGCTTGTTTTTGAGATATATTTGTAGTGTTAAGGAGCTAAATAAAGGCGATATAAAATCGCCTTTAGATTTTTGATAAAATAACTTTTTAACTAAATAGAAAGCTAAAGCTTTCTAAACATGGTAATTAGGCGCCTCATTCGTAATCGTCACATCATGCACATGAGACTCTCTTAAACCTGCACTGGTAATTTCTACAAACTCTGCATTGGCTTGAAATGTTGGGATATCTTTGCTTCCTAAGTAGCCCATTGAACTTCTTAGTCCACCAATGAATTGGTGAATAATATCGGCAATATCGCCTCTGTAAGCAACTCTGCCTTCTATTCCTTCAGGTACTAACTTATCGGCTGCGGTTCCTTCTTGGAAATATCTGTCTGTGCTTCCTTTTGTCATGGCTCCAATGCTTCCCATTCCTCGGTAGGTTTTGAATTTTCTTCCTTGAAAAATAATCATTTCACCAGGACTTTCATCTGTTCCTGCTAAGGCGCTTCCCATCATAACAGAACTCGCACCCACAGCTAGAGCTTTAGCTACATCGCCTGAGTATTTGATTCCTCCATCTGCAATAATTGGAACTCCATGTTTAGCACCTTCTGCAGCACATTCGTCAATAGCTGAGATTTGAGGAATTCCTACACCTGCAACTATTCGGGTTGTACAAATACTTCCCGGTCCAATTCCTACTTTAACAGCATCTGCCCCTGCTTTAATTAAATCAGCTGTTGCTTCTGCAGTGGCTACATTTCCTGCTATTACTTCAATATTAAGTGTTTCTTTAATAAGTTTAACCGTATCTAAAATACCTTTTGAGTGTCCGTGAGCTGAGTCTAAAACTAAAACGTCAACTCCTGCTTCTACAAGTGCAGTAGCGCGGTCAAGTTGCCCTACTCCAATAGCCGCACCTACTCTTAGTCTTCCAAAGCTGTCTTTATTTGAGTTTGGATACTCTCTTTTTTTATTGATATCTTTGATAGTAATAAGCCCTATAAGTTTGTTATCATTATCTACAATAGGCAATTTTTCAATTTTCTTTTGGTGCATAATATCGGCTGCTTCTTCTAAAGAAGTTCCTTCTTTTCCTGTTACTAGAGGCATTTTTGTCATATTGTCTTTAACAATTAAGCTAAAATCTTTCGTAAACCGCATATCTCTGTTTGTTAAGATACCCACTAATTCACGTTTTTCATTAACAACAGGAACTCCTGAAATTTTATAAGTTGCCATAATATCTTCTGCATCTTGAAGGGTTTGGTCAGGAGTTATAACAAAAGGGTCAATAATCATTCCACTTTCACTTTTTTTCACTTTTTGCACTTGCAATACTTGTGCTTCAATATCCATATTTTTATGAATAATTCCAATTCCACCTAATCTTGCCATAGCAATAGCAGCTTTGTACTCAGTTACTGTGTCCATAGCAGCACTTACAAAAGGGATATTCATAGTGATATTTTTAGTTAATTTAGTTTTTAAACAGACTTCTCGTGGTAAAACTTCAGATTTTGCAGGAACTAACAGTACATCCTCAAAAGTCAATGCTCTTTTTCTAATTTTCATTTTTTTCCCTATTTATTTGGTATAGTTAATGTGTTGCTCTAAGCTTAAAGCTCCATCAAAAAGTGTTTGTTCATCGTATGCTTTAGCAATAAGTTGTAGTCCAATTGGCATACCTTCTTCATTTTTACATACAGGCAATGCAATGGCAGGAAGCCCAGCTAAATTGGCAGATATGGTATAAATATCGTTTAAATACATCTCTAAAGAGGTTTTAAAGCTTCCAATATCTGGAGCTGCACTTGGAGCTACGGGTGAAAGAATTAAATCAGCATCTTTAAAAATTTCTTCATATTTGGCTTTAATTAAGTGTCGTACTTTTTGTGCTTTAATATAATATGCATCGTAATAACCTGCACTTAATACAAACGAACCTAACATAATTCTTTTTTGTACTTCTTCTCCAAAGCCTTGCGATTTTGTTTGCAAGTAAATATCTTTTAAGTTCCCCTCACCTTTTCTGTTTCCGTATCGAATACCATCAAGTCGAGCAAGGTTAGTACTGGCTTCTGCAGTTGCTATAATATAATAACTCGATACTATAATTGAAGTATCTATCATACTTTTATGAATAATCGTATGTCCTGCAGCTTTAAGTGCTTCAACTGCTTTTTCATGCCCTTTTTTAACATCTTCATCGGCTTGATCAATAAAATTATCAATAACTGCAATGGTGAGTTTTCTATTTGGATTTAGATTTGGAGCTACGGGAGTTGCTTCTATTTCTGAAGAAGTAGAGTCTCTTTCGTCATGTCCTGCAATAATGTCGTATAAAATAGCGGCATCTTCTACATTTTGAGTAATAGGTCCTACTTGATCTAAAGATGAAGAGTATGCTGCTACTCCATATCGTGAAACTCTTCCATAGGTTGGTTTCATTCCCACACAACCACAAAAAACTGCGGGTTGTCGGATACTTCCACCCGTATCTGTTCCTAAAGCCGCAATTGCTAGTCCAGCTGCTACTGCTGCTGCACTTCCACCACTGCTTCCTCCTGGAACTTTGGAAGAGTTTAAAGGGTTAAGTGTTTTTCCATAACAAGAGCTTTGTGTAGAACTTCCCATTGCAAGTTCGTCCATATTGGTTCTTCCAAAAGGGGCTAATCCTGCTTTTTGTAACTTTTCTATAACTGTTGCATTGTAAGGAGAGACATATCCTTTTAAAATATTACTCCCACATGTCATATCCCAATTTTTAACATTGATATTATCTTTTATAGCAATGGGAATTCCGGCATTAGCTTCATTGAGTTCTGAAGAAGTAAGTTGTTCTATGTAAGCACCTATATGCTTATTTGATTTTATTTTTTCTTTTAATTGTGTTCTTAAATTTTCAATTTCACTGCTATTTAGTTTCAGTGCTTCTTTTAGTGTTATCAATATATTACTCCTACATTTCCATATTAAACAAGGTCGAATTATACAATATTTTTTATTAAACTCTTTTTTGAATTGCCTACTTAAAAGTGGTTTGTTCTATAATTTTATGTACAAAAAAAGGTCGAAGCTTTTGCTCCGACCTTTTATATTTAAAAAAACAATGTTTATACAAACGCGATGTAAGCCATAGGCGTTGCATCACCCTTTCTAATTCTTGTTTTAATAAGTGAAGTATATCCACCATTTCTCTCAAGATACTTTGGTGCTATTTCATTGATAATTTTTTTAGTAGCTTCTTTATGTTGTAATGCAGCAAACACTAATCTGTGAGTGTTTAAATCTGGATTTCTTGAAGTTGTTACTAATTTCTCAATGTATCTTTTTAATTCTTTTGCTTTTGGAACTGTTGTTTCAATTTTTTCTCTCTCAATTAAAGCGATTGCTAAATTTTTTAACAATGCTTTTCTATGAGAAGAAGTTCTATTTAACTTTCTATATCCATGCTTATGTCTCATATTAACCCTTTATTATGCTTTTAACTGTTCTAGCTTTCTTCTTAAAGCAGAAGCTATATTTTCTGGAAGAGTATCTTCAATTGGAAAACCAAGAGATTCTAATTTTTCAGAAATCTCATCTAGTGATTTTTTACCAAGATTTTTAATATTTCTTACTTCCACTTCACTCATAAGTACCAACTCTCCTAGATATTTTAATCCAGATCTGTCTAATGAATTAAAACTTCTAGCGCTTAAGTTTAAATCTTCAATTTTAACAACTAAATCTTTTAACTCAAGTGGTTCTTCTCCGCTATCATTAACTGTTACTTCAGATAAATCAAACACTTTGTTAAATACTGACATTTGAGAATACATAACAGAAATAGACTCTTTAAACGCATCAATAGGCGAAATTTGTCCATTAGTGTGAATATTAAATACCGCTTTTTCAAAGTTAGGATTATCTTCAACCAACATTTTTTCAATATTATAAACTACTTTTTTAACCGGAGTAAAAAAAGCATCAATAGGAATATAATCTGTTGTAATCATATCTCTTATATCTTCTGAAGGAGTATATCCGATTCCTTTTTGAATAATAACAGAGAACGTTAAATTACAGTCACTATTAATAGTTGCTAAGTGAGATTCTGGACTAACTATCTCTAAATCAGAGTTATTTAAATCACTTCCTTTGATCTCTCTTGGACCGTCAAAAGAGTACTCTGCAACCACTTGGCTCTCATCACTAGTGATTTTAAATTTAATGTTTTTAAGATTAATAATAAATATAGCAATATCTTCAAGCATACCTCTTAACGAGTCAAATTCATGACTAGCACCCTCTATTTTGACCGCGATTGGGGCATAACCAATAGAACTTGAAAGAAGAAGTCTTCTTAATGGGTGAGCCAAAGTAATAGCAAATCCACTTTCAAATGGATATGCTGTTATTTTAGCTTCTGTATCACTAATAGCCTCAATCTCAACTTCTGTTGGTAAAAACGGTGTATCTGCGAATTTCTTCATATCCGACCTTATGCTTTATTATTTAGAATATAACTCTACTATTAATCTCTCTTCAACTGGAATAACAACTTCTTCTCTTGCTGGAATTCTAGTAAAGATACCAAATACTTTATCTTTATCTACGTCAACCCACTCAACAATTCCACTTTGGTTTGTTAATTCTAATGCTCTTACAACTTGAGGGTTAGTTTTAGATTTCTCTTTAACTTCAATTTTTTGTCCTGGTTTTACTAAAAAAGAAGGGATATCAACTTTTTTACCATCAACTAAAATATGTCCGTGTGTTGTAAATTGTCTAGCATTTGCTCGTGTTGTAGCAAATCCCATTCTATAAACAACATTGTCTAATCGTTGCTCAATAAGTTTAATCAGGATTTCCCCTGTATTTCCTTCTTTTCGCACAGCTTCTTTAAAGTATTTTCTAAATTGTTTTTCAGAAATACCATACATAAATTTTGCTTTTTGCTTTTCTCTTAATTGTAACCCGTACTCAGTGATTTTAGTTCTTCTTTGTCCGTGTTGTCCTGGAGGGAAAGGTCTTTTTTCTAAAGCACTTTTACCTGCTAATCTTCTCTCACCTTTAAGTCCTAGATCTGCATCAAGTCTTCTTTCGATTTTTTCAACTGGTCCTGTATATCTTGCCATAATCTACTCCTTACACTCTTCTTCTCTTAGGAGGTCTACAACCATTATGTGGTAACGGTGTAACATCCTTAAACCACTTCACAGTGATACCTTCAAGAGAACCTATTGATTTAACAGCAGTATCTCTACCTGAACCCGGTCCTTGAACTTTAATACCAACATTTTTGATACCGTGTTCCATAGCTTTTTTCATTGCATCTTCTACGGCTTGTTGAGCTGCGAAAGGAGTAGATTTTTTACTACCTTTAAACCCTAAGTTACCTGAACTTGACCATGCAATTGTGTTTCCAGCATTGTCTGTTATAGTTACCATTGTATTATTAAATGATGCTGCAATATGAACTATACCGTCAGCAATATTCTTTTTTACTATTTTTTTTCTAGTTACTTTTCTTTTTGCCATTAGTTATCCTTATTTGCTTGCTGCACCAACAGTTCTTTTTTTACCTTTTCTTGTTCTGGCATTAGTTTTAGTCTTTTGCCCTCTACAAGGTAAACCTTTTCTATGTCTTAACCCTCTGTATGAACCTAAATCCATTAATGATTTAATGTCCATTGCAACTTTTTTTCTTAAATCACCCTCAACTTGGTAGTTTTCTTGGATTTCTTTACGAATATTAGCTGCTTCATCTTCTGTTAATTCATGTGCTCTTTTGTTGTAATCAATTCCAACAGCTTTTAGAATTAATCTAGAGTTATGTAAACCTATTCCGAAAATGTACGTTAATGCGTACTCCATTCTTTTTTTGTTTGGTAAATCAACACCTGCGATTCTTGCCATGTCTTTTTATCCTTGTCTTTGTTTGTGTTTTTTAGTTTCGCAGATTACTCTTACGATTCCTCTTCTTTTGACAATCTTCCATTTGTCACACATTTTCTTAACCGAAGCTCTAACTTTCATTGTTGCTTTCCTTTGTGTTTATTGCCACTAATCAACAGGTAAAAGGCACTATCAAGTGAAAACTCACTTAAATTAAGGTCAATATCACTTAACCTTTCACCAACTTTTTACAAAACACACAAGCATTTGGTAAAAAATTCCTCATTGGTTGAAAAATGGATTCGGATTATAATAAATTTTAGCTTAAAGTTACTTGAACAGACCACTATAGGATTTAATTATTTTTTAGATAAACTTTTTATAAATTACTTGTGGAGTTAGAATAATGGAAAACCATATTAAAATATTAGGTGCAAGTGGAAGCAAAACTATCAATCAAAACTCAACGTGCATTCAAGTTGATTCAAATATTTTGATAGATGCTGGCAATATTTTATCGAGTTTAAAACAGAAAGCTCAAGATATTGACCATATATTTATTACCCATGCACACTTAGACCATATTTTTGAACTTCCCTTTTTAATTGACTCTTATTTTACCTATCGTAAAACTCCTTTAACTATTTATGGAACACTTTTAACGTTAGAAAAATTAAAAAAACATATTTTCAATTGGGAAATTTGGCCCGATTTTAGTCAAATAAACCTTTTACAACAAACGCAAAATGCCATTGTATTTCAAGAGATTAATTTTCATGAAACCATTACTTTTAACTCTTGTAGTATAAAGGCTATTCCAAATAATCACACCAATTCAAGCTGTGGGTATGTTATTACTAAAAAAAATAACGCTACTCTTTTTTCTTCAGATACCTATATCTGCCCTTCTTTATTTGAAGAAATTAATGAAAATAAAGCAATAAAATCAGCTATTTTTGACATTTCGTTCCCCTCCTCTTTTGAAAAACTAGCAAGTGATAGCAAACATTTTACTCCTAAAATTTTCAAAGAACAACTGAGCCTTTTAGGGCGTAAAGATGTAAGAATTTATATAAATCACATTAAACCCACATTTTACGATACGGTTAAAAAAGAGATAGAAGAGTCAAATATTTTACTTAACAATGGAGCTATTTTAAAAGATGGAGATATTATTACTCTTGATAACTCAAAACCTGTTATTCACGAAACCACTCAACAAAAAAAAGAGATTCAGGACTTAATAGAGGTGGGATATTCGCTTACTAGTGAGAAAAATATTGATGTTTTAATGGAAAAAATCTTACTTGTAGCAAAAAATTTCACCAATGCCGATGGAGGAACACTTTATTTAGTCAACGAAAATAGTCTGGCATTTACAGTCGTTCAAACCGATTCTTTGGGCATTAAAATGGGTGGAACGCAAGGCAAAATTACATGGCCTAATTTGCCTTTATATATTAATGACATACCTAACAATGAAATGGTAGCAGCTTTGTGTGCTTTAAATAACAAACTTATTAATATTAAAGATGTTTATCAACAAAGTGGTTTCAATTTTGAAGGAACTAAAAATTTTGATAAAAACACAGGTTACAGAACACAATCTATGTTAGTAGTTCCCATGATTAATCACGAAGGTGATGTTATTGGAGTATTGCAACTTCTCAACAAACAAGATGAAAACAGTGTCACCATTGAATTTACAGCAGAAGATGAAAAGCTCATTTTATCTATGGGTTCACAAGCTGCTATTTCTATTGCAAACCGAGAACTCATTCACGATTTAGAAAATCTGTTAAACTCTTTTATTAAAACCATTGCCACAGCAATCGATGAAAAATCTCCTTATACAGGAGGACATATTGGAAGAGTAGCAGAAATTGCTGAAATGTTTATGGATGCAATAAATGAAGATGAAACACTTTATAAAGATAAGTTTTACAATGAAGATGAAATAAAAGAGATTAAAACAGCCGCGTGGATGCACGACATTGGTAAAATTACTACTCCTGAATATGTGGTTGATAAAGCTCGAAAACTTCAAACTATTCATGACCGCATTAGTGAAGTAGAGGTGCGTTTTGAACTGCTTAAAAAACAAAAAGAGCTTGAATATTTTAAAGCTGTTTTCGCTGCTAAAGAAATAAATATTAAAAAGAGTTTAGAAGAAGAGTTCCAAAAAGTAATTTCCCAACTAAGTGATGATTTTGAATTTATAAAAACCTCTAATACGGGGGGTGAATTTATGGAAGATGCTAAAATAAAACGCATTGAAGAAATTGCTCAACATAAAATAGTTATTAATGGAAACGAACAAAATTTACTCTCAGAAAATGAAGTCTACAATTTAAGTATTAGAAAAGGAACGTTAACTGCTGAAGAGAGATTAATTATTAACAACCACTCGTTAATTTCTATTAAAATGTTAGAGTCTTTACCCTTTCCTAAAAAACTTAAAGAGATTCCTAGAATTGCAGGGGGGCATCATGAAAAAATTTGTGGTG
>JBAYYP010000068.1:0-11185 GCA_041672955.1 Arcobacteraceae bacterium | reverse complement strand
ATATCCGAAAATATTTTTGAATAAGTAATTATGTATGTCTAAAATTGGTTTTAAGCCTTAGTGTTAAAAATCTTATTTTAGGCATTTCATTATTATGATTTCAAGCATTAATGCTTATCTCTAATTTTAAGAAAGAAGATTAGTTGCAAAATCCTTTGCTTCTTGAGTTATATCTTCAGCACTAATCATTCTTGCAATTTCATTGATTCTTTCTTCTTTTGTAAGTTTTTTAACAGAAGAAATCCCCTCTTTTTTATCTACTAAATAGTGCCCTTTTGCACTGCTTGTAAGCTGCGGTTGGTGTGAGATTGCAAAAATTTGGTAACTTTGAGAAAGTGTTGAAAGAACTTTGGCAATAGCACTGCTCTCTTTTCCACTTAAATTGGCATCTATTTCATCTAAAAATAAAATCCCATTTTCTACAATATCGACTTCACTCATGGCGGTTAATAAAGCCAATCGTAAACGGTTAAACTCCCCTGAACTAATTGTTTGTAAGCTTATTCCATTGAGTTCAAATTGTGCAAAATCATCTCCACTGGCATCGAGTTCTTTTTTGCTTAAGTTTAAAGTTGCATTGCTTAAATAAAGATGTTCTAAATAAATATTGACTCTTTTTACTAACTCTTGTGAAGCTTTTTGCCGTTTAATTGAAACTTTCTCGCATTGGCTTTTGAGTTGCTCTTGTAAGTGCTGATGCTCTTTTTCTAATTGCGTTTTTTCAAAAGAGATGTTTTCATAAGAACTTAATTCATGTTCTTTTTGTTCTTTATATTTTAACGCCTCTTCAATAGAACCAAACTTTTTTTGAAGACTTGAAAGTTTCTCAATTCTATCAAGCACATACTCAATATTGACATCTTCTAATTCACTTAAACCATCATTGAACTTTTCAAATTGGTTATTCAATTCATTAATAGCTTCATCAAAAAAACTTGAGTCAATTTCTAAAAGCTCCAAAGCATTTGCAACACTTTGTGTGTGTGAAAAAACAGAAGATGCCAACTCAATGGCTTCTTGAATTTTATCTTTTTTAGACAAACTTCTTTTTATAATATTTAGCTCTTCATATTCACCAATTTTAGGCTCAATTGTTGCTATTTTATTAATCTCAAAACGAGCAAACTCTTTGAGCTCTTCAATTTGTTTTTCATCTTTTTTAATTTTTTCAAGCTTAGTATGTACTGTTTTAAACTCATGGTATGCCGTTTGAAATGCTTTTTTGAGTTCAGCAAAATTTTTATCTTCAAAAAGTGCCAACTTATCAATAAAGGCAATTAAATTAACACTTTCAAAATCGCTTGTATCTTTTAAATGTAAAAACTTTACAATGGTTTTTGAAAATTGAAGTAGATTTCTCTTAGAAACAGTTTGGTTATTAATAGAGTATCGCACTTTCTCTTTTTTAAGTGCTTTTAAAATTATATCATCGCCTTTTTCAATCATAAAATCTTCATTTTCTAAATTTTGGTTTTCAATTAAAAGCTCACCTATTTTTGCTTTTGTCTCTTTATACGCAAAAAGTGATAAAAAAGCTTCCATTAAAATAGATTTCCCAGCACCACTTGGACCTGTAAAAACCATTAGCCCTTTTTCAAACTCCAAATCTACTTTTTCAAATGACAAAAAATCTTCAAAATATACTCTAGCAATCATTTTAATTTCCCCATTGAAGTTTTTTATTTAAAATTTCAAAATAGTTTCGCTCACATCGGTGAATCAATCTGGCTTTTTTAGATGCAATTTGTATTTTAATACTCTCATTTTCAGGAATTTCATAAATATCTTGCCCATCTACAATAACAACAGCACCTAAACTGTCTGGAATAAAAAACTCTATCTCAAAGTCAACGGGCAAAACAAGTGGTCGTTGGGTTAGGCTATGAGGAGCTACGGGTGTTACTATAAAAGCTTCTGTAAGCGGAAAAACAACGGGACCTCCCGCTGAAAGATTATATGCAGTTGAGCCCGTTGGGGTAGAAATAATCAAGCCATCGCCATAATAACTGTTAAAAAGTTTGCCATCTATTTTTGCATCTACTCGCAACATATTTGAAATTGATTTTCTTGAAATTACAATATCATTAAACGCCCAAAAGCTTTTTATATTGGTACTTCCTTTAATCATCATACGATGATCAATTCTGTATTCACGGTTATTGAGTTTTTCTAAAAAAGAGGGTAATTCTAACAAAGTAATGTCCGTTAAAAATCCTAAAGTTCCCAAATGTACCCCAAGTACGGGAAGATTATATTCAATACTTCTTCTTACGACCGATATAAGAGTTCCATCTCCTCCAACAGAGACCAGAAAATCGCTTTTTTGGCAAAGCAAATCAAACTCTACACCTTCTTTTTCTTCAATCATAATGGCACTTGATTTATCAAGAAGAACTTCTATATTTGCATTTTTAAAAGCATTTTTAATTTCTAAATAGTCCTTTTTAATTTCAGGAGAATTAGGTCGAAGCACTAACCCAGCTATTTTAATTTTGTCTAATTTTTCAAATGATTTTGTAACGGTCATGGCTTCTCACAGTTTGTTTTCATATTTATGAAAAAGAATAATATGTTTTTCTAATTTTTCAATATAAGGCTTATTTATTAAAAGGCTCATATCTAGTTTAATCAACGAATCAAACGCCTCTTCATAACTTTTATATGCTCCAAAAAGTACCTTAATATATTTATCTTTTTGTCCAAAGCTATATGCTACGGCATTGTAAGAAATTTTGTTGTCTTCAATAATTTTATTATAATTTAAAGTAGGAATAACCGTAGCTAAAACAATAGTATAATAGTTGTTTTGTTTTTTTAGTATTACATTTTTTAACGAGTAGACCTCTTTAGCATCAACTGCATATAAACTTACAACAAACAATAAGCCAATAAAAATTCTAATCAAATTTTTCTCCGATTTTATAGTTTTTGTTTAAATTCTCGCTGTATTCTATCATAAACACTTTGAAAAAACTCTCCTCGTTTTATTTGTTTTTTGCCGCATACGTTTAATAGAGTCATACATATATATAGTTCAGTACATTTATTCCATTCTCTATGTAGCTGTTTCAGTCTGAATCATTTTTATTTTATTTGAAAGAGAGTTTATGAGATAAGAAGTTTCAATTTGCCACCGCTTTTCACTGCTTATATCTATTTTATTACCTCGTATGTAATTAATTTTTCTTATTTATTATTTTTACTTAAAAATGTTTTAGCAAAAGCATAGCCATTGTCTTTTGCTTTTAACATCCAAAAAAGTCCTTTTTCTTTGTCTTGTTCTACCCCATACCCTTCATAGTAAAACTGTCCAATATAGTATTGAGCTTTCCCATATTCATTAGCTGCTGCTTCAAAATACCAAAAAAATGCCTCTTCATAACTTTGTTCAAGTATCTCACCTGCTCTGTAAAAATCTGCTAATTGTGTTTGTGCAAATTTATTTCCTTGATTGGCTGAAAGTTCAAGCAGTTCTAAAGTTTTATCATAGTTTTTAGCCACCCCTTCACCTTTGTAGTAAAGTAACGCTAAATTGAATTGTGCTACATCATTATTTTCTTGTGCAGCTTGTTCATACCAATAAAATGCTTTTTCCAAATCTTTTTTTGTGCCCATTCCAAAATAATAAAGCCGTGCTAAATTATTCTTAGCAGGAATAAATCCTTGTTTGGCAGCTTTTTCATACAGCTCTAATGCTTTTTTTTGCATGCTCTCTTTTAGCTCAAAATTTTCATACATCATGGCTAAATTAAATTGCGCCACGTCATAATTTAGCTCTGCTGCTTTAAGATAAAGTTCCATTGCATATTTTTTATTTTTTTCAATACCTAAACCATGTTCATAAAAATATGCTAAATTATTTAATGCTTTTGGCTCTTGAACCAATGCTGCTTTTTCAAGCCAATAAAAACTTTGATAAAAGTTTTTTTCAACACCTCGTCCATGTTGATACATTAAAGCAAGGTTGTATTGAGCATTAATATTATCTTGTTTTGCTAATTCATAAAAAATATCATATGCTTCTTTATATTGCTTATTTTGGTAATGTAAAACAGCAGTAGTAAACTCGGTTGAAAAAGCAACACATACGGCCAATAACTTTAAAATTACTATTTTATAAAGCTTCATTTTCAACCTCCGCTGTAGTGCTTTTACTTTTAAGAACACCATTTTCAAACTCATTTTTAATTGCACACTCTTTCATATCTTTAGTGGGCCTTATTTGTCTGTTAGCTTTAATTTCACTCAAATTTTCAGAGAAAGCCTTATATTGATTTGAATTTTTAGTATATATTTTATTTTCATCAACAAACTCTTCTTGAGAACTTATAAAAAATTTTATTTTATCCCAAAATAATTGATGCTCTTGCTCAAATACATTATGATTAAAAGTCTTTTTCATCCCTAAATTTGCAACTATTTTTAAAGTAGCATCTGTTCCACACTCATTTTCTTTAACACGTAAAATAAAATCTTTGTGCGTTAGCGTATCAAAAACCATGCCGATTTTAGTAACTTCCAACCTATCTCTATAAGAATCAATAATATATTCATCGCTTTCATTCATTAAAAAAACTAATTTTCCTGCTTCTAAAATTTCGTCTTTAGTAAACTCATCAAAATAGTTATTTGTTTGAAACTCTTTCGTAGAACATCCGTTCAAAGAAATTAACAAAAAACTTATTCCCATATACATTAAGAGTTTTTTCATAGTAAACCTTTAAAAATTACTGATGGCATCTAAACCAATTGTTGTACAAATTTCAATATCTTTTTCATCTTTAATACTATCACCTATAATCATAATATCATGCGATTGACCAAAATTAACAATGGTTCGTAAAAAGTGTTTTTTATCTCTGTCTTTTGCAATATTAGAAGTATAATCTTTGCTAATTCGTAAATAATCTAAATGCAGCTCTTCTAGTTGTTCAACCGTAAAATCATTTGAACTGAATCGTTTTAAAATAATTTTTGAACCAAATCTATGAATCTCTTCAACAAAGTTCTTAAAAATTTCAATATTTGTAGAAGCATTATACGATGTCATACTAAAAACCATATATTGCGAAATATTTTTGTTGTATAAAAAGAGTGAATGCAACCAATTAACAAACTCACTGTCTTTAAGTGAAAGCATCGAAAGGTTTATAGCAATACTGTAATCAATCTCATTATTTTTAATATACTTAACCACTTCTTCAATAATATGTTTGTCAAATTGAGGCGCCAAATTAATTTTTTCTGCAATTGAAATAAAGACCCCAATAGAAAACTTTTCTCTGTTTTTGTCATATAAAATTGGAATAGCTTCTTTCATAATTAGTTTATGTTCGTCTTCAGTTGTATGCGTATTAAATCCAAAAGTAATTTCAAAAGAGTTTTTCTCAATTATTTCTCTCACTTCTTGTTCTAAAAACTGAAATTTATCTAAAACTTCAGCAGGACTAACAATATAATAGTTCTCTTCTTTTGTTTTAGCAATATTATAAGCACCACTTAAAGCATGTAATATAGAATCTATAGTTCCATACTTGTCAAAAGGGACAAAACTAAAAGTACATAATGTACCTTTAACTTCATATCTTGATTGCAACTCTTTTAACTCTTCATTTAAAAATTGTGCAAACTCTAATACTTTATTCTCTTCTTCATTTTTTAAAATAATAGCAAATTCTGATCCAAAAAAACGATACAACGAAGCTTCTTGAAGATTGATTTCATAAAATTTATTCTGCACCACATGCGTAAATTCTTCTATTAAGTGATTAGCAAGAGCTGCTCCAAACTCTTTAGTAAACCCACCTAAGGCTTCTAGTTTAATTGAACCTACAAACCCATCTGAACCCACAATAAACATATTTTTCAAATCCAGTTCAAATACTTTTTGGTTAGGAAGTCCCGTTAAGTCATCTGTAAATACTTTTCGCTCCAATATTCCTTTATTAATATTTAGCTCATTTACTACGCCGATATATTTTCGCAAAATTTTATTAAGCAAGCTAAACGCTTCATCAATGTCAGGGTTATACCCTTTTTTTGTATCGAGTTTATGCATAAATTCATTTTCTAAAGCATCGTTCATAGAGTTTTTAAACTCAATAATAGGGTCCAATAAAAACTTTTTAACAATTAAAAAATAGAGCAAAGAAGAAAAAAGCAATCCTAAAAAACAGATATAAAAAGTATCAAGTAAATATTTTTTTTGTAATGTTTTTATCTCTTGCACTAACATAGATGCATCAATAACATATTCAAAATCTGCCATTGGTTCATCAAGGAAATAAATTTCTCGTTTTAAGATTTGAGTTTTATCATCCGTTTGAACTTCTTGCTTTTGTAAAAAATATTTAAATTGCAATGAAGAAAATGTATTTATTATTGTTTGGTTTTTATATAAAAGAACCTTAAAAGATATTGGTTCATCTAGATTTGCAAATGTTGTGTTGTAAAACCTATACATATTATTGGGCTGTAAAAGAGTGTATCCATTTCTAGCATCGCTTGTTACTTCGTTGAGTTCCCACTCTTGATTATGGGGATAATTAGAGTTTTTAATCAAATTCTCTTTAGTAAAGAAATAATTTTTATACTGCAATTTTATATAATAAAGAGGCAACGTATTAAGAGAAGTTTGAAGAATATTTTGAATGCTTTCATTTCTGCTTGTTAAGATTTTTTCTTGTAAATCATTGATAACTAAATCTATTTTTTTATTCAGTTGCATATAGAAAGTTTGACTAACTTCCTCTTTTTTATTCCAATAACTGTAAGCAAAAAAAATAAAGTTTAACGCAATAAAAATTGCACTAAATATTGCAAACCGTTTATTGAGAGTCAAGTTTAGTTTCATGACTCGTTTTTACTCTCTTGTAAAATATTTTTTGTCTCTGGTTTTTCTATGTAAAACGTAGGTTTCCCTAATTCTAAATCTTGATATTTATAGTATAAATCTTGCTTGTCTTTTATGAACTCAATAACAGGAAAATATTTCTCTTTTGTTTCAGATGAAAGTTTTAAAAGAGCTTCATTGGCCTCTTCATAACTGTAAAAAATTCCATAGACTACTTTTATCCACTCTGCGTTTGTGCCATATCTGAAAATAAGTGAATTTGTGGCAATACTCTCTTTATTTACAAGTTTAATAGCATCGTCTAATTGAGTAAATGTAACTAAGTTAATGGTATAACTCTCTTGTTTTGCCGCTATAAACTGCTCCTTAAACTCATCATTTGTGAAATAAGGTTTTGGCTCTTTTGGCAATACTTTAACTATTTTTGTTTCTACAATTTTTTTAGGTCGCAATTCATCAAAGCCATCAATAAACTTTTTATACCAGTCTTTTATGGTTTTAATAGAGACAACTTTATACTCTATATTTTCTTGTTTCTCAATTTTATCTAAGACAGTTTGTGCTTCTTGTGGAGTTTCATATATCCCATACGCCATAACATTTTTAAGTTTGTAATCTTTTAAAATATCCACCATAAATGTTTGTTCTGAAAGTTGATTGTTTTTCATATATCCAAATGAATCATAAATGGTATCAAATGTGCCTATGTATAAAGTCCAATACCCATCATTGGCATCTAAAAATTTATCTTTGAAAATCAAAATATCTTCAAGTGTATCTACTATTTTAATTTCTAAAGTTTCATTTTCATCTTTTTTATTCTCTTTAACTTCACCTATATCTTCTTTATTCTTTTTTTCAAAAATAGAAGCAACTGCTAGCAACTCCTCATTGTTTTGAGTATGAGCACTATTTTTCTGATACTTACTTGGCGTAAAATCTATAAAATTTTCTTTTGTTGGATCTAGATTAAAATGCGTTACCAAAGCACCTGTTTCAAATATTAATCTATAGTAATCGTTTAAACGGTTTTGATAAAATTCAATCAATGAAACTTGTGCAGTGTTAAGTTGTCTTTGTGCTGTTAATAGTGTTTGCAAATCTTGTTCACCATTTTTAAACGCTTCCCAAAATGCTTCAACCGTTACTTGTGAAGATTCAACTTCTTGCTTTGTGCTTGAAATTGAACTCTCCAAAGCATTTAATGATTGATGCAAATTGGAAATAACCCATTTAAGCTTTCTTCTTTCTTCTTCTATTTTATATTTTGCTTCTCGGATACTGCTGTAAACGGAGAGAATCTTATTGGAATCTTTATCTCCATTGTATAAATTATATTTAAGTGTTACATATGCTTCATTAGTGTTTTGACGATAAAAATCTTCAGGAGCAATATCTTTGTCATAAATTCGAGTATGCGTAACTTCAAAATCAATTTTTGGTAAAAAAGCGGATTGAGCTCCTTTTAACTTATATTGTTCAGACTCCACAGTAGTTAAGAAGCTTACAATATTAAGATTCTTACTGTTTCCTTGCTCTAAAACTTCCTCTAGAGGGTCTATTTCAATTTTAAACTCATACTCATAGGGCAGTGTATATTTAAAGTCTTCTCCCGCTATATATTCATAATATTTTAATGATTCTACAAATTTAGAGTTGGTTTTAGACAATTTAGATTGTGCGTTTGAAACACTGGCTTTAACAGAACTCAAATCCCCAATAGTGGCAGCTCCTAAATCATATTTTACGGTTACAATTTCTAATATTTTTTCCAACATTTCCATATTTATTTTAGTAGCATACAAAGATTGATAAGAAAAAACTACTCCAAAATAAGCTTTAATAGCATTTTGGATCTCTTGAGAAATTGTTAGTTCATATCTATTTTTAACTATTTCTAAATTTTTTTCTAAACCCTTAATTTTATTAATAGTTGCTCCACCCGAATAGAGATTTTGCTTTATTCTAGCTTTTGCAGTTTCATCATGAAAACGATTCGTTCCACTGTCAATTCCATCATCGCTGGGTGTTTTTTCGGTTGTGCCATACTTATATTCTATCTCTACTGTTGGCTTAAATCCAGAATAGGCGTCATCTAAATTTAGTTTTGCTTGCCTTACTTTTTCTCGAGCCATCTTAACGTTGTAATTATTTGAAACCGACTCTAAAATTACATCTAGCAATGTAACTTTAATATAGTTTTTCATTTCATCACTGCTATTTGTTAAAAGTGCTTTTTTATTATTTTTTTCAACTTTAGGTGCTGCTTTAGCTATTTTTTTGGTACTGTTATCCTCTTTTTTATTCTCTTCATCTAAATTACTATCTTTAGAACTTTCATCTATTAGAAAAAAATCTCTCTCTTCTATAGCGCTTTGCTGTTCTTGACTAAGTGTTGTTTCTTGAGCATTTAATGCAGTACATAACAATAAAAGAGTTATTGTTGTTTTTATTTTATTACATATAAGCATTACTTTTTCTCAATTCGAATAATTAAATATCCATTATCATTCTGATTTTGGATGTTGGTACTATTTGGTTTAATCAAATCAACTTGTACATCTTTAATCTCGTACCCCAATTGCCTAATTAAGTTTCGTGCATTAATTGTTCTAGCTAAAGATATTTGCTTCATCACCGTTGCACTAATTTGATTGCTTGGGTCTACAGCACTTATTTTAACCACATGTTTAGGATACTTTTTTTTAATCTGCACTATAAAATCTTTTATTTTTAAAATACTTGGGTTGTCTAGCTTAATATCATTGCCTCCAAAATTTAGAAGCAAATAACTGTCCGTTAAAACAGTAGCTTGTTTCGTTCTTTCATCTTCATAAATTCTACTTAAATCTTTTCCTGCACTCTCAATATCTCCAATTTCTTCCTTTTTTTCTTGCTCTTGTTCTAAAGGTTGAATTTTTGTTTGTGAAATTTGTTTTTCCTTGTTCTCTTTTACAATAATTTGATCCGCCGATAAAGTTCCTGTGTAAGCAACTTTAAACTTATATTGAGAATAGTGAGCAATGTTTACAATGGTTATAAGTAAAAACAAGAGCAATACTAAAATAACCGATGAAAAGATATCCACAAAAGGTGGCCATGGATTAAACTCTTCATTACCTTTTTTTGCCATAATTTACTTTCTCAAGCTTTGTTCTATATTATTTAATCTTGTATCAAAAGTATCAATCATCTTTTCCATAATTTCTTGATTTTGTTTTTGGGACTCAAGAAGTTGTTTTAACGTTTTATTCTGACTTGTTGCAATATTTGCCAAACTTTGAAGTGATTCATCTAAAGTGTTTGCATTTGAAAATTGATTAATATTTAACTCTTTAATAGCATTAACAACACTCTCTAGTAATGCAATCTCATTCCCTGTTGATTTATTGGCTTGGTCAAAGTTTTCTGAAAGCATTTTATAAACAACTTCATTGCCTTGAGTACTTTTTTTAAGCTCTTCTTTTAAATCTCCAACAGCATTTGAAAAAACATCAAGAAATTTACTTGTAGACATATCCGAGGGAAAGCCTTGTGTTTGAGTCGCAGTTGTAACAATTCTAGAGTTATTTCCTGTGTTTTGTTGAAATTGCTCAATAACATCGCTTGACTGAGTATCAATAATTTTACCCTTCATCCAATCTTCAATATCTTCAATAAAAGCATCTTGGTTTCGGCTTAAAATATAAGATTTTAAGCTTAGTATAATTGCTGTTGCCACCCCAAATAAAGATGACCCAAATCCAATTGCCATCCCACTTAAAGGTCCTGAGAACCCTGCAATTATCTCCGTTAAATTAATATCTCCACTAAGAGATAAAATAATAACTCCCATTTCATCAATGGATTTTAACAATCCTGTAAATGTACCAAAAAGACCAATCATTAAAGCTGTTGCTGTAAAAAAATTAATATATACTTTTTGATTCCCAAATTTATCTTCAAGCCAAGAAGTTACATCTTTTGCTTCATTCTCAGTAAAATAGAGTGTTCCACTTTTTGCTCGTTTATAAAACATGTGTGCAATGTTTGCAGGCATAATTCTATCAATACCTTTAAGATAGTAAATTAGTTGATCACCTTTTTTGTATGCCAATGTTCCAAAAGTTCCAGCTAACATAGTTAATCGGAATGCTGCATGATAAACAATTATCATACCAATTGCTAAAACTGTCAATACCGCCATATTAAACGCAATAGTTGACATAAAAAAACTAATAAACATTTTATAGTTAGAAAAAACTAAAAAGAATATAAACAACCAAAAAATAAAATAAATTTTTAATATCTTAAGCCGTCTCATCTCTTACCTTAAAACAGAAATAATATAAT
>JBAYYP010000067.1:0-11213 GCA_041672955.1 Arcobacteraceae bacterium | reverse complement strand
TATAATACCCCAAGAAAAAGAAACAACAATTTGTAAAGTTTAATTCTCAAAAAGATAGAATTAAACAATAAAAATAGAGGGTATAGATATGAGTAGAAAGATGAAACAATACAGTACTGAATTTAAGACAAAAATTGTACTTGAAGTTTTAGCTGGTGATAAAACTTTAAATGAAATAGCAAGTTCTAATAATATTATTCCAAAAAATATAATGAACTGGAAGAAGATATTTTTAGAAAATGCCCAAATGGCTATGGAGCCATCAAAAGCAATCAAAGAGTACAAAGATGAAAATGATAAGCTACAACTGCAAATTGATGAATATGCAAAAATAGTTGGGAAGATGACAGTTGAAAATGATTGGCTTTCGGGAAAGCTCGCAAGCTTGGACTTATCTAATAAAAAAGCTCTTGTGGAGTCTAAGCTAAAAGAAATATCAGTATCAAGACAGTGTGAACTTATATCATTAAATAGAGCGAATATATACTATACACCTGTAGTTAACCCTGTAAAAGATGCGATAAAAATAGAGATAGGAAAAATATTTGAAGATATACCATGCTATGGTTATATTAAAGTACATAAAGAGTTAGTAGATAGAGGTCATAGTGTTTGCATTAACACAGTTCGAGAGTATCGTAAAGAGTTAGGATTAAGAGCTGTACTAGCTGTAAAACCACCAAACACAAGTTGGTCTGATAAACAACATCCTAAATATTCCTACAAGCTAAAAGGGATAGATATAACAAAAGCTAATCAAGTTTGGAGTACAGATATAACATATATTAAAATCAAAGGCGGAATGGTTTATATGGCTGCTATTATTGATTGGTACTCTAAAGCTATACTCTCATGGAAAATATCCAATACTATGGATACCGACTTAGTTATGGGAGTACTAGATGAAGCATTATTGCTTTATGGTAAACCAGAGATATTTAACACTGATCAAGGGAGCCAATATACAAGTTATATTCATACTAAAACACTAAAAGATAACTGCATCATAATATCTATGGATGGTAAAGGTCGAGCTACTGATAATATCTGTATAGAGAGATTCTGGAGAAGTGCTAAGGTTGAGAAAATTTACTTAAATGAATATTTCAAAATATCAGATTTAAAAAATGATGTTAAAGAGTATATGCAATTTTATAATTATAGAAGATTTCATGAAACTTTAAATTATAAAAAACCAATGGATGTTTATTATGATAGTTTGAAAATTAATGATAAAAATTATAGTAAATTAGATGAAAATGTAGCATAAGGTTACAGGTATTGAAGGGAATTAGATTTTATAAAAGGTTGTCTTGACATATTGGGGTACTATAGCTATGAATTGATTAAGCTTAATGTTCTCATTTATTTCTGATGAAGGATTCATTTTTTTTTCTTTAAATAAAAATACCTCTTGTTCAGCTTTGTGAATACAAGTTCTTTTATCCCAATTTTTATCAGTAAAGTCTAATGTTTTATAATAAGTTTTCTCATCTATTTTAAATCTGCAAAAGAATTTTTTATAAGTTTTATTTGCCATTAATCCAGGTTTTATTTTATGTATAAATTCTTCTCTATTGATTGCCATATTAATTCCTTTGGGTAACACTTTGGGTAACACTTTCTAAGGAAATATTATAATATAAAAAGAATTGAAATGCAATACAAAGCCCTAGATATAAGTCTTTTGGAACTATTAAGAATCGTGAGGATACTCGGTAAATTTGCCTCATAACCGAGTGGTCGAAGGTTCGAGTCCTTCATGACCCACCACGCAACAAAATCAAAACTTCTAAATTCATCTACAAACCCCGATAAAATCATCTTTTAATAGCCTTTTTATAACCTATTTTTTATTGTTGCACCATAAGTGTGAATTTTCGATTTAAAATTGTTGCAGTTCTTTGCACATAGCAATCAGTTCATTGGTTGAGTATTTAGCTTGTATTTCTTCTACACGACTAGCAAACTCTTCTTTGCTAAAATCAATCGATTTGGTGTCTCTGATTAGTAACTCTATGAATCGCTTTGTTAATCCAATGTTTCTTACTTCAAGGACTCTCTTAGTTGTTTGCTCCACAAGCAAAAGAATCATTGCGTTTTCATCTTCACTTGTGGCTTCTATATTAAAAATGCAACTGTCAAAAGTAAAATTATTGCCAAAATCAAAAGTAAGAAAAGGAATTTTATTAATAAGAACATATCCTATTGTAAAGCTTCTATTAATGGCTTCTCTCTCTGCTTGTGTAATATTGTTTAGAGCAATAAGGTTAAACATAGGCGATGAAGTAACCAATCTCATTCCGTCTTGATTGTTTGTTAAATATTCGCCAAGCTTCATATCTAATAACTTATCTTTAAAAATGTTAACCATATTATTCCTTTTGTTTGAAATATTTTTGCTGTTTTACTAATGATTGCTTTTAAGAACATTATTATATTTAAATAACTTTAAAAGTATAAGTAAAAATATTCTGCCCATCTTCATAGAAAATATTGTTAGAAATATTATATTTTGAACAAATATTTTAACCATTTTAAAACCCAGTTACAAACTTCTTTTTAAGTCATTTTCTCTATAATCTTTTTCAAAGAGTTTATTAGTGTTTTAAAATAAATTATAAGGTATTTTTTGTGTCAATTTTTGCTTTACAATCTCTAGTGGGTGGTTTTTTGGATGAGGATTTACACTCATTTAATAAAAAATTTGATGATTGGTGTATTTGGTTTGAAAGTTATGAAGATGCTATGGATATAGTTCAAACTCTTGAAAATGAAGAAACTATAGATATTGTTGAAATAACTCCATTAAGTTACCCCAAATATTTCTTCACAACTCTGCAAGGCACTACTTATGCAACCAGACAAATTGAAGATAAAATTATTTGTGTAGTAGAGCCCTTTATGGGTTCTAATTTTAGAATTGCTATATGTGATCTTAAAACAAGAAGCGTAAGACTTACAAAGACTAGCTACAAGAGTATGCCAAATATTGAAGGAGCTTTTGCTAATTTTAGTGAATGATTTTTAGTTGCTGTTACGAATGGAAGTAGCTGCTTAAAATTTATAGTAAAAGCGTATAAATTTAAGTTATGACTCCAAGTTAAAAAACTAAACCCTCTTAGGCTATAATAGCTCAAACACATAAAGGAGAATCAATATGGTTAAGTTGTTTTTATCGTTAGTAATAATGTTTAGTTTCTCAGTAGCATCCAATGAAATGGGAACGAAAAAGGGTTCTTGTATATTAAGCCAAGATGGTGATGTAGTTGTTAATTGGGAAGCGTATAAAACACCAGCAAAAATTGGAGTAAGTGGGATTTTTGATAAAGTAACATACCGTGCAGTAGCTCCACAAGGAGATAACTTTCGTGATATTTTAGTAGGTTCAAGTGTAGTTATTGATACAACAAGTGTAAACTCTAATCATGAGGGTAGAGATGAGCTTTTAGTTAAATCTTTCTTTACACAGATGAATGACGCACAGATTAAGGCTAAAATAGTAGATATTAAATCAGACAAAAGAATGAGAGGCAAGCCAAAAACTGGTGAACTTAGTGTTGAGATTACTATGAATGGAGTTAGTAAAATAGTTCCAATGAAATATATATTTGACAATGGAGATTTCAACGCTAAGGGAAGTATAGATATTATAGACTTTAGTGCAAATAAAGCGCTTATTGCTATAAACAAAGCTTGTTATGACCTTCACGAGGGTAAAACTTGGAGTGATGTAGGAATCTCTTTTTCCACAAAAATAAAGTTTGAACTTTGTAATGTGGAATAGTCTCTAAAGAAAGCTTAACTAAGCTTTCTTCTTCAACATTATTAAAGTAACACCAATTGAGGCTGCTATAAACGAGGCTGCAAAAACACCAAGTTTTACTGCTGCAATTATAGATTCATCCATAAATGCAAGATGAGCTATAAAAATAGACATTGTAAATCCTATTCCACCTAAAAACCCAACAGCAATAACATCACTCCATGAAATATCATCAGGTTTTGAAATAAGCCCTATTTTAGTAGCAAGATATGTAAATCCAAAAATTCCAATTGGTTTTCCAATAACTAGCCCGAAAATAACTCCTAAAACTATCATCAAGTTAGCAGATACAGTTGTAAAATCAATAATAACACCAGCATTTGAAAAAGCAAATAATGGCATAATGAAAAATGCTGATAATCCATGAAGATTATGTTCCAGTCTTACTAACGGATTTTGAACTTTATCGTAACTATAAGCAATACTTGCAAGGGCGTTTGTTTGATTATAATTTAAGATTTGAAAATCATCTTTATTTTTCTCAAATTCTTCTAAAGAATTTCTAGCATTTCTTATAAACTGATTTTCATCCATTTTAGAATTAATAGGAACAGCAAAAGCTAATAAAACTCCAGCAACAGTAGCGTGAATACCAATCTCATGAATAAAAATCCATAAAAATGCACCTAAAATAAGATAAGGTAAAAGTTTCTTAACTCCAAAATAGTTCAATGCCCATATTAGAGCATAGGTAATTCCCGCATGTAAAAAATACTCAGCTTGAATATCACTTGTATAAACTGTAGCCACAACTAAAACGGCTCCTAAGTCATCGACAACTGCAAGTGCCACTAAAAATAGCTTAAGTGCTGGGTTTACTCTAGTTCCTAGTAGCATCAAAATACCAAGAGCAAATGCAATGTCCGTTGCCATTGGAATACCAAATCCTAAAGGGTTATCTGTATTAAATGCCACATAAAAAAGTGCTGGAATTACCATTCCACCAATTGCAGCAACTATTGGAAATGATGCTTTAGCTACGCTTGAAAGCTCACCTATTATCATTTCTCTTTTTATTTCAAGACCAACCATAAGAAAAAATAAAGCCATAAGACCATCATCAATCCAATAAGTTAAACTCATTGAAATTGTTTTATCTGCTAACGTCATTCCCAAAGGCATATGCCACAAATCATAATAGGCTTGTCCTAAACTTGAATTTGCGACAATAACTGCAGCAACTGTTGCTATAAATAGAAGAACCCCACTTAGGGCTTCTTTTGATATATAATTTTCTATAATTAAATATTTATTTATTATTCTTTTACCTTTTACTATTCTTTTTTTATTAGTCATCTTTTCCCTTTTTTTTATTTTAATATTTATAAATACATTGTGATTTAGATAATGTAAGTTAACAGTTTAAGAATTTATATAAGTTATTTATATTGCATGTGTAAAATAGTATACCAATTTATTTTTTAAATATGTATTGTCCAATAGTTGATGCATTTGGATTTATCATAGATAATTGGGGTGGTCGAAGGTTTAATCACCACACACAAAACAAAAAAATTCTTAATGATGAGTTACTTTATCTCTTCCCGCTTTTATTCCAATAAGAGTTAAGACGCCAATTACTGCAATTAAAACTAAAAGTGCAATTGTCCACGATTTTGAAATATCTTGAATAAATCCTATTAACAAAGGTCCTGTTGCTGCTAATAAATATCCTGCTGATTGCGACATTCCTGAAAGTTCTGCTGCTTTTTTAGAGTTTGGAGTTCTTTGGGTTATAAATCCTATTGCTAAACTAATTGAACCACCCATTCCAAGACCTAAAAATATCATTGAAATTATAATATTAAAAGAAGTAACGGCATATAAAAATATAAGCATTCCAATAAAATAGAGGAAAGAGATAACAATAACAACTAATTTTTGTTCTTTTAATTTAGCAGCAATTATTGGAACTAAAAGAGTAGCGGGCAGGCTAATTAGCTGAAATAACAGTAGCATCATTCCTGAAAAATGGCTATCAAAGTTTTTGAAAAGTAAAATAGAAGGTATCCACGCAATTAATGTATAAAAGAGTAAAGATTGCGTTCCCATATATAAAGTTACCCACCAAGCTAGGGGTGATTTCCAAATTGATTTGTTTTGCATAATCTCTTGTGCTTCTAAATCATCGCTGCTGTTATACTCTTCGCTTTGTTTAAGCTGTGGAAGCCATATAACTAAAGCAATTAACGCTAAAATTATCCACAATGCCAAAGCGGTGTTCCAACCAAAAATATTGGTTGCTGGAATACTAAGCCCAGAACCTAGTGCTGCGAATATACACATGCTTGTAATATATATACTAATTACAGTTCCAGAATTTCTATTAAATTTATGTTTTATTACACTAGGGATGAGTACATTTCCAATGGCAATACCAATACCTATAAAAATAGTACCTAAAAATAAGCCATAAACTCCCGTGTACGAGCGAACCGCTTCACCTAATATTATAAATATTAATCCACAAAACATAGTTAGCCCATGTCCAAACTTGTGATTTAGGTTTGCCACAAAAGGCGAAAATAGGGCAAAGGCTAATAGTGGTAAAGTCGTAATAAATCCTGCCATACTGTTATTTAAATGGTACTGCTCTTGTATTAAATCAATAACAGGACCAACCGAAGTTATAGGCGCTCTTAGATTAAAAGAAACAAAAAGTATTCCTAAGAAAACTACTATTAAACGGGAGTCTGTTTTTAAATATTTACTTTTCATATATTTTAAAATGTTGAGACAGTTTCAATAGTTCTACCAACGCCCACTGCTTCCACCACCACCGAATTTTCCACCACCTCCGCGAAAGATATCTTTTGGTATTTTAGAGTTTGAAAAAGGGTCTTTATTTGTTTTAGAGCCATGTAAAGATTTTTGTAAAAAAGCAGCACTGTACCCTAAAATGGCACCTGTTATTGCTATGAGTAAAAGTATAAGTATAGATTGGGTTACAAAAAGAAAAGAAAGTAGGGTAAAGCCAATGCTACCAGCTGTTGCACCGATTAATTTATTTCTTTTGCTTATTATGCCAAGAACTGCAAATAGGATAATAAAAAGTCCAAGTCCTGGTTCGAAATCTTTGTTTTGTGCAGAACTGTTTTGAGTTGGTTTATTTGGAAGTAGATTCTTTGTATCTTCGCTATTTCGAATGGGGTTTTCATGTACGGCTTCATCTATTTGAGTAATAGCTAACGATACGCCTTCGTAAAAATTTCCATTTTTAAAATGAGGAATCATGGCATTACGAATAATTGAACCGGCTAGTCCATCGGGTAATTGACCCTCAAGACCATAGCCCACTTCTATTCTTATATCATGAGACTCTTTTACAATTAAAATTAAGATTCCATTATCCATACTCTTTTTCCCAAGTTTCCAACTTTGTGCTACTTTTATTGCATATTCACTTAAGTCTTCATCTTCTAAAGAGAGAATGCTCAATATTGCAATTTGACTTGAACTTGCTTGTTCAATTCTTTCTAATTTACTCTCTAGTTTTTGCTTTTGTTCTTGAGTGAAAAGATGGGCTAAATCTTCTACGCTTGAAGTTAATTGTGGGACATCTTTGGCAAAAATATTAAGTGCTAAGAAAAGCCATAAAAGTTTCTTCATGAAGATTAAAAACTAACTTTAGGATTATTTTTAGCAACTGAATCTATTTCGAAATAACTGAGTTTTTGAAATCCAAACAAAGAAGCTACAATAGAAGAAGGAATTACGGTGACTTTATTGTTCATAACTTTAACTTCATCGTTGTATCTTTTTCTTTCAACGGCAATTCTATTTTCAGTACCTGCTAGTTCATCTTGAAGCTTTAAAAAGTTTTCATTTGCTTTAAGTTGCGGATAGTTTTCTCTTACTAAAAGAAGCTTTGATAAAACAGTTGCTAGTTCACCTTGAGCTTGGCTAAATTCTTGCATTTGCTCTGGTGTTGCATTGGCAATATCAATTTTTAGTGTTCCTACTTTTGATCGAGCTTCGGTTACTTCAACAAAAAGAGATTTTTCATGAGAAGCATAGCCTTTTACCGTTTCAACAAGATTTGGGATTAAATCATATCTTCTTTGAAGTTGGTTTTCTACTTGTGCCCAAGCATTTTCTACGGTGTTAGAATGAGATTGAAGTCCTCTTAATGCTGTAAAGCCATAAACAAGTATAATTCCTAACGCTAACCAGCCTAAATATTTTTTCATTTTCGTATCCTTTTAATTAAAGTTGAGATTATACTTAGTCACTCCTAAATAAAACCCTAATTTTTAATTACTTAGTTAACTCTTATGAAATCAATCAATTCAAACGAATTGTCTTGAACAAATGTTGTGACTGTTTTATTTTATTTTTTACTTTATTGTTTCTTAAGGTTCATTTGCTATAATGATTATCTGTTCAGAAAGAGAAATCTTAATTACAAAGTTATAAAATACTAATACCTTTGTTCGAACTGCCTATTTTTATCTAATTAAATCGATAAATAAACTATCAGTTACTTCAAATAACTAAAAACAAATCGCGGAATAGAGCAGTTTGGTAGCTCGTCGGGCTCATAACCCGAAGGTCACAGGTTCAAATCCTGTTTCCGCAACCAAAAAAAATCATAATTAGAAAATTTAAACGATTTTAAATTGAATAATTCACAAAAGAAAGGAATAAAACTATGTCAATATCAGAAATAAGAGAAACAAGATTGATTAAAAAAGTAGAGGTTTTTATTAGACTATTACAACATAATGAAAATATATTAGATGCATTAAGTAAATCGGGTATAACTTTACCTACTAAGTTTGTTAACAAACTTGCAAATCAAAACTAAATAGTTAGAAGTAATACTTCTTAACTATTACTACCTTTAATTACAATTTCCATTAAACTTCTTACTCACTCCCTTAACTAAACCAATATCTGCTTTTGATATTTCTAATTTTCTTCTTGTACTAAGGCTTTTTTATGTTAAATGTGACTAAAATGATAACTATTATAAATACATTTATATACAGGCTAAAGATGGAAAAACAAACAGAATTTGTAGATTTTAGACAACTCTCAGATAAAAATAAACATATGGCATTAGAAATATATAAAGAGAGACTCTCCGATAGACTAGAAGCCTATACCGACCCCGATGAGATTTTAGAAGCAACTAAAGATCAAGAAAACTTTTATATTTGGGTATTAATGCTAAATGGGGTGCCTGTTGGGCATCTTCAATTTTTGTATTTAAGTTTTTCAAGAGTTATATTTGTTGAATACAGTTGTATATCTAGAAATGCTCCAAAAGAGACAACTAACATTATGTATCCACTCTTTTTTTCAAAATTAGATGAAATGTTTAGCGATTTTTATGTTCTAATAGAACTTACATTTTTTGATAAAAAAAGAAACCAAGCTTTAGAAAGGCTTTTCAAAAAAGAGAGATTTTCTGATTTAGGTTTTGCTTACATTCAGCCACCCTCAGAGACAATTTTCCCCGTAAAAGGGAAACTTATTATGAAAGATATTAAGCTTCATAGTGGGTATGATATAAATATTATTATAAAAGATATTTATTTTAATCATTATGGATATTGGTACAGAAAAAAGAGAGTTTATAAATATATATTGCGATGTCTTTATTTTATCCAAAAGTGTTTTTTAATAAATTACAAAAATATTAGCTAGGCAAAACAGTACATCTGGGAACTTTTTTAGCACAACATTTATTATCCAAAGGACAAAACTTGGGTTTCTTTAAACTTAAAGAAAATAACACAACGGTAAAAACAGAGTTAGCGGCTGGGTTTACAACATTTTTAACAATGATGTACATTATTCCTGTAAACGCTATGATTATGAGCCAAGCTGGAATGCCTATGGAAGCTGTTATTACAGCAACTGCTTTAATAACTATTTTTTCTACCATACTTAATGGGCTTTGGTCAAATACGCCCATAGCTATAAGTGTAGGAATGGGGATTAACGCCTATTTTACATTTGGCTTAGTTTTAGGTATGAAAATACCGTGGCAAACAGCTCTGGGAGTGGTATTTCTCTCAGGAGTTCTTTTTACCATTTTGTCTTTAACAAAACTTCGTGTTTGGATTATTAATAGCGTTCCACTGGATTTAAGGCGAGCCATTAGTGCAGGTATTGGAATGTTTATTGCTTTTATTGGTCTTAATAATATGGGTATGATAGTGGCAAATTCTTCTGTACTTGTAGGTTTGGGCGATTTTAAAGATACCAATGTTCTTTTAGGGGTTGTTGGGCTTATTCTGGTTATTGCTTTTTATGCTTGGAAAATTAAAGGAGCATTTATAATAGCTGTGTTTTTTACCTCTATTATTGCTTGGATTTTTGGTATTTCCCCCTATCCTACAGAGTTTTTCTCCCTTCCTGCTTCCATTGCTCCTATTATGTTACAACTTGATATTGCTTCTGCTTTTACATTAGCACTTTTTCCTGTAATAATTATTTTTTTTATTACCAATTTATTTGACTCTTTAGGCACTATCTCAGCACTTGGAAACCGAGCTGGACTATTTAAAGGGGATACTAGAAAACTTCAAAAAACATTAGAAGTAGATGCAACTTCAACGGTTGTTGGCTCACTTTTGGGAGTATCTAGCACAAACAGTTATATTGAAAGTGCAGCCGGTATTGAAGAAGGAGGGCGAACGGGTTTAACGGCAGTTACCACAGGAGTTCTTTTTATTTTAACACTTTTTATGATGCCTTTATTTAAAGCAATTCCTCCCAATGCTATTTACCCAGTTTTGGTTATGGTGGGCGTTTTAATGTTTAGTGAGCTTGAGCATATTGATTTTAAAGATACCTCTATTGGAGTTCCTACTTTTTTAATTGTTATTATGATGCCCTTAACCTATTCTATAACCAATGGGTTAGCATTTGGATTTATCTCTTACTTAATTATAAAACTGATTAAAAAAGAGTATAAAGATATTAATTTTGGGATTGTTTTTTTGGCTTTAATTAGTTTGTTGGTCTTTATTGTTTAATTAAATATATTATTTAGCGAAATTTAAAAGGAGATAACTTATGAAAAATTTTATAGAAAAAATTCCAAAAGCTGAATTGCATTTGCATATAGAAGGTTCTTTAGAGCCTGAACTTATGTTTAAATTAGCAAAAAAAAACAGTATAAAAATTCCTTATGAAAATATTGAAGCGATTAAAAAAGCTTATAATTTTACAAGCTTGCAAAGTTTCTTAGATATTTATTATGCAGGAGCAAATGTTTTAGTAAACAAACAAGATTTTTATGACTTAACGTGGGAGTATATTTTAAAATGTAAAGAGAATAATATTGTTCATACTGAGATATTTTTTGACCCACAAACGCATACGCAAAGAGGGATTGCTTTTAAAACGGTTATTGAAGGAATAAAAGAAGCGC
>JBAYYP010000066.1:0-11541 GCA_041672955.1 Arcobacteraceae bacterium | reverse complement strand
GGTGGTGCAGAGAGGTTAATTTTTTAAAATCTCACTATGGAAACCTTTTGGAAAATGTTGTTTTTATGATTGGTGGAAATTTAGTAGTAGGAACTGGCGATGCTTCAAATATTGTTCCAAAATTTAAAAACTATGGGTTTGATTTGGTGTTTCACCAAGTGGATTTAAATACAGGACTCGATGAGTTAGAAAAATTTATGGGGCAAAGAGCATGAGCAGTTTATTACAAGAAGAACGAAATATTATTTTAAGCAACGAATTTGTTGATAATTTTGATTTTGCCGAAGTTGAAGATTTTATTAGAAATGCCAACAAAGAACTCTTTATTTCATACCATTTTAAAAACAAAAAGAAAATGCTGGTGCAACCACGAGGTGGCTTTCCCACGTACAAAAAAATGTTTGCTCTGTATGAATTTTTTGTCGATGCCGATGTGGATGTACTTCCTTGTACGATTGACTCCAATACAAGACTTAATGACTATGCAACCGCTCAAAAAATGCTACGACTAAGTGAAGAAAACGATGTCGATATGCTAAACGGTTATCCATTAGTTACGCACGGGTATAGAACGTCAAGAAAGATGATGACCCATTTTAATAAACCAATTTCTCTAAGACACGGAACTCCAGATGCCAGACTGCTTATTGAAACAGCACTGGCTTCAGGTATTTTTGAAATAGAAGGAGGACCAATTACTTATTTGCTTCCTTATTCAAAAAACTTTCCTTTAGATAAAGCCTTTTTATACTGGAAATATGTGGAAAAAGTGTGTGCCAAATATTCACTGCTTAATGAGCCAATTAACCGTGAATCGTTTGGACCACTAACAGCTACACTTGTACCTCCTGCTATTACCATTGTTATTCAACTTATTGAAATGTTACTTTCACTTGAAGAGGGTGTTAAATCTTTTTCAGTCTCTTTTTCTCAAACGGGTTCTATGAATCAAGATATTGTTATGGGAAGTGTTATTAAGAAACTCTCTAAACATTATGCCAAAGAGATTAACTGCGAAGATGCAAGAATTAATTTAGTCTATCATCAATGGATGGGAGCATTTCCTACGAATAAAGATTTTGCAGAGCAACTTATTAATACAAGTACGGTTATTGCTTCCATGGTGGGAGCGGATAAAATTATTACTAAAACCAGAGAAGAAGCCAGTGGAATTCCTACAAAAGAAGCCAATGCTAAAACCGTTGCCAACACGCAATATACCCTTCGTATTTTAAATGGTTTGCCTAATATTGTAGATGAAGAAGAAGAGGAAAATTTAACCCAAGAGGTTATGGATATTATGAGTGCAGTTTTTAACGACAGTGCCGATACCTTGTGGCGAAAAGCATTTAACAGCATTAAAAATGGCATTATTGATGTTCCTTTTTCTCCTCATATTATTAACAACAATGAAATGATAACCATACGAGATGCTAACAAAAATATTAGAATTATTAAACGAGGGAAAGTGCCTATTAGCGATAAGTGTTACGCTTACGAAAAATCTAAATGCGATTTAACCAAAGATACCACTTCTATTGTTAATGATATTATCCACGACATAGGAATTATGCAATGAATGAAAACAAACTCTTAATAGATATTGGAAGCACCTATTTTAAGCTGTGTGCCAATGGTAATATTCAACAACATTTTAGAGATTTTAATAAAAATATTTATGATGATTTAAATAGTAAATGTGAAGAACTTATTGGCTCTTTTAAAAAAGAAGATGTCTATATTTGCTCTTCTGCAAACGGAGGATTAAGTACGCTAATTATTGGATTATCTAAATCATTTTCTCTTAAATATGCCACTAATATTGCATATAATTCAGGGATTAACATTATTGATAGCGTATTATTCACATATAAAAGAAACTTCAATTCCCAGTGACTTAATAGATGTAGTAATTGTGGTAGGTGGCATTGATGGAGTAAGTGGTGTTTTCAATCAAGATTTGTTTGATTACTTAGACAAAATCAACTACTCCAATATTGTTTATGTGGGCAATAAGGATGACACCGTTTACTTAAAAGAAAATATTACTAATTTAGTGGTATTACCCAATATCATTGACCATAAACTGCATATTTATGAAGATGATCTCAAAGAATATCTAACTAACCTTTACCAAGCAGATATTGTAGGAAAAGAAGAGATTAAACACCTCTATGAAATAACTTCCAATCAAATTTATCCAACACCATATATTGTAAATAAAACACTAAGTCTGCTTGATGGCAGTTTTAAAGTAGTTGACCCTTATATTTTAATAGATATTGGAGGAGCAACTACCGATATTCACTACTCTAAAGATCTGATTATGGACAATATCTTAAATGAAAATGAGTACGACCGATTGGTGTTTAAAAAATTAGGGGTTTTTAAATCAAAAGAGTCTCTGATTTTTAGCGCTAAAAACAATGAATTTGTGTATGAGCTTTTATCCTATTTAAAAGTTACTGAAAATATTTTTCAAGAACAAAGTGAAAAATCACTAAAAGTGTTGATGCAACTGGCCATATTTTTAGTATTGTGCAAAGTTTCAAATTACAATAAAGCCTATATAAATTTAAAACTCAACGCCCTAAACTCTTTGGTCTTTACAGGTGGAATTACCAAAGTATTACAAGCCGAAGATATTCAAAATATTGTTGCATTTTTTTATAAAAAAATTTTAAACTCAAACCACAATCCAAGCATTGTAATGGACTGCAATTACGATATTTGGACTATGGCATTACGTCAATAAAGGAGAGTAATATGTCTATTAACTGTATTCGAAACCTCATTGAAGAGGCACAAGTTTCACACCCAACTAAAACGGCTCTGATTTGTGATGATAAAAAACTAAGTTATGCGGAACTTTTTTCTAAAGTTAACCAGATTGCTTTTTACTTAAATGAGCTTAATATTCCTAATGGAAGCAGAATTGGTGTTTACTCAAACAAAGGTATTGACCAAGTTATTGCTATTTTAGCCATTCTTTCCACGCCTTATGTTCTTGTACCTCTAACCAAACTTTTAAAACCTGAACAAGTTGAATATATCATTAAAGATTGCGATATTAAATGCATAATTACCGACAAATTAAAACTTGAATCTATTGAAGAAATTAAGTTTGACGGGCATATTATTTCTTATGAAACAGCTTCCAAAGAGATAGCTTCTTTTGAAGAGATATACAAATATTACAATAAAGAGTACCTTTGCACTATACATGGTCACGACAGCGCAGTCATTACGTATAGTTTTGGAAGTTCGGGCTTTCCAAAAGGAATTGTTATTTCTCATAGAAACTTAATTGACAGTGCCAGAGTGGTTTCACAATATTTGCATTTAACCGAAGAGGATATTATTTCAGGAATTTTAATATTTAACTTAGATTATGGCTTAAATCAAATCTTTTGTTCCCTATATAAGCGTGCAACCTTAGCACTTCACCGTTTTGTCCTTGCAGGTGATTTCTTTAATCATCTTATTCAAGACAAGGTTACCGTGCTTCCTTTAATGCCTATAAATATTGCTCAAATGTTTGATGAAGAAGAACACCGATTGCCCAATGCTGCTTTGTTAAATAATATCCGTATTATCACCTCTTCAGGAGGAAAAGTAACGCCTAAAATGATTGATGAGATTGAGAAATATTTTAAAAATGCAAAATTTTATTCTATGCACGGGTTAACAGAAGCCTTTAGAAGCACCTTTTTAGACCCAGCGCAACTTAAAATTCGTCCTAACTCTATTGGAAAAGCCATTCCAGATGTTGAACTATATGTTATTAACAAAGAAGGAAAAGAGTGTGAGCCAAGGGAAATAGGAGAACTAATTCATAGAGGTTCATACATTTACAAAGGGTTTTGGAATGCTTTAAAAGAGACGCAAGAACGTTTTAAATCTATTCAAATATTAAAAAATGTTATTAACCTTGAAGGAGAACTCAACGATGAACTCGTAGTTGCTAGTGGCGATTATGTTTATAAAGATGAAGAGGGGTATTTATACTTTGTATCACGGTTAGACGATATGATTAAAACACGAGGGTTTAGGGTTTCACCTTTAGAAATTGAATCGGTTGTTTATGATAATATTAAAGAAATTACGCAATGTGCTGTTCTTTCTATTCCACACGAAGCCCTAGAAGAAGAGATTGTTCTGTTTTATTCAGCAAGAAGTGAAGTGCCTAAAAATGAGATTTTATTTGAGCTTAAAAAACATCTTGCAAGTTATATGATTCCAGCTAAAATTATCTTTAAAAAATCGTTACCTTTAGTTTCAACCAATAAAAATAAAATCAATAAAGAAGATTTAAAAAAAGAACTTCTCTCATAAAACAACTCTCCTTAAATAAAAAGTATTAATAAAGTTTAATACTTTTTATTGATACAAATCAAACACTTATTCTTTTTATTCCATTACAATTCTTCATTATTTAAAAAGGAAAACGATGAAAAAAATTTTTATTATAAGTACTTTATTAGCATGCTCGCTTTTTGCAACGGATGCATATAAAAAATGTGCTGGTTGTCATGGAAATAGTGGTGAAAAAGTTTCTTTAGGAAAATCTAAAATTATTAAAGATATGACAAAAGCTGAAATTGTTACAGCAATGCACGGGTATAAAGATGGAAGTTACGGTGGTGCTATGAAAGGACTTATGAAAGGTCAAGCAGCAACATTAAGTGATGCAGACATTGAGGCTATTGCTGAATTTATTGGAAAATAATTTTTTTTAACCAGAAGAACCTTCTTCTTTCTGGTTAAAGAAATCTCTCTTTTTTACACTTCTTTTAAAAAACAACTCTTCCAACCAACTATAAAGTTCATTTATACTATACTTTTATCGTTATTTAACACAATATCAGGAGAATTAAATGAAAAAAATTTTACTTTCGATTTTCGTATTGGCATCTTTGTCTTTTGCTGATGTATACAAACTTAAGTGTGCATCATGTCATGGAGCTACTGGTGAAAAAGTAGCTTTAGGAAAATCAAAAATCATTAAAGATATGTCAAAAGCCGACTTTATTGCAGCTATGAATGGCTATAAAGATGGAACTTACGGTGGTCCTATGAAAGGCTTAATGAAAGGTCAAGTTAACGCATTAACAGAAGATGACATCAAGGCACTTGCAGAACAAATTGCACAATAATTAGTTTCTAAAAGAGTCAACAAAGAGAGTCAGTTTTAACTCTCTTTGTTCTTTTTACTCTACAAAAATACTACTAGTTCCTAATTTTTTTGCCTCTTTCTCATTTAAAACTGCTTGTTTAAAAAACTCTTCAGCATTTAAATAATTCTTAAAAAACGAAACTCCCATATTTACTTTAACATTAATTTCAGTAACCCCTTGTAAATTAACAGTAGAAATGTCTTCTTTTAAATAGTGTAATCCTTGTGTGAGTTGGTCTTGTGGTAAAAAACAAAGCATTACAAACTCCTCATCTTTGTAGCGATACACTTCGGCATAGAGTCTTTTTGCATGAATTCTAATTTTATTGGCAATATATTTTATAATTTTCTCTTCTAATTCTTGTTCTATATTTTGATTAAAAGTTTTGAATTCATTTAGAGTAATAAAAATTGCACTTAAATATTTGGCATTGTTTTGAGCAACAAACGTATTTAAATCTTCATTGAATTTTTTCCGATTATACATTTGTGTTAGTTCATCTTTATTTATACTCTCTTGCAGTGCTTTTTTTTCCTTTAGAAGTTGTTGAATTAAAATATCTTTGTAGTCACTTTGAGTCTCGACATTTCTTTTCTCTATTATTTTTCCCAAATAAAATTCAAACATATTTTTCTTAACATTGTAGTCAAGCTTTAAGCACTCAACTACAATATTGGGTTTATCTTCTCCATACTCATTAGCCACTCGTAGCTTTTGGATAGTTTTAATTTTATAGTGAATTTTATCATCTACAATAGAAATATCAAGTAACTCTTTTTTCCAATAGTTATTGACTTTTTTTTCTATTATTTTTTGCTTTGTTAAGACAATATCTTCAAATAACTCTTTAGGCAAAAGAATTTGCAACATAGATTATAAATCCTCATAATTTTTAAAACAGTCTATACTATTTGGGGTTATATACAGATAAAAGGCTCTCTTTAAAAATTTAAATATAAGTTTTACTAATACATACTCTTAATATTATCTAAAGTTGTTTAGAGTAATATTCCATTAAATAAATATATTATTATAAGAAGGACTTATATGGAATTAAGAGAAAAGTTTTCACCTATGTGTTTTTTAAGTGCATTGGGTGCTGGGGGATTGTCGGTTTCATTTTTTATGTATTTAATGTTTTTAGTACCTCATGAAGGTGCAGCTATGGCAACATTTGATTTTGTTTATGCCGCTTTACTTCAAGGAGATTGGTTATCAATTGTTAGTGCATTATCTTTAATTTTTATTATTGTGTTTGCTTTTTTACACTTTAAATTACTTATTTGGAACACCAAACAATTTAATTTATATAAGAAAACAGAAAGATACACAGCATTAAAAAATTCAAATATGGAAGTAAGTTTAATGGCGATTCCATTAACGTATACCATGACAATTAATGTAGGTTTTGTACTAGGAGCCGTTTTTGTACCAGGTCTTTGGGATGTTGTTGAGTATCTGTTTCCTTTTGCCTTAGCCGCTTTTATGGTTTCTGGATATTTTGCTTTAACCATATTTTTCAACTACTTTACACGAATCTTATCAAAGGGTGGTTTTGACTTTACCACCAATAACAACCTTTCACAAATGATCTCTATTTTTGCATTTGCTATGGTTTCTGTTGGTTTTGCAGCACCAGGGGCTATGAGTACTTATATTGTTGTTAATGCCATTGGAATTATTGGTTCAATATTTTTTGCAGCCATTTCTGTTTTATTGTTGTTAATTAAAATAACCATTGGATTTACCAATATGTTTGAAAAAGGAATCTCTATTGAGGCTTCTCCCTCGTTATGGATTATTATTCCTATTTTAACTCTTTTAGGAATTGCATTTATAAGAATTTCTTTTGGACTTGACCACCATTTCAGCGCTCCATTGGTAAAATCTTCACTCTTTACTTTTACCGCTTTGGTTATTTCTATTCAAATAATATTTGGAATTTTAGGATATAAAGTAATGAAACAACTGAATTATTTTGGTGAGTATGTTGAGGGTAAAAACCGATCACCCGTATCTTTTGCCTTAATTTGTCCGGGGGTTGCTTTTATGGTTTTTGGTATGTTCTTTATCAATTTTGGACTAACCCTTAATGGAGTAATTGAGAAATATTCATTGGCATATTTTCTTTTAATGTTGCCTTTTATGTTTGTTCAATACAGAACTATTTTATACTTTTTCAAACTCAAACGAAAATTTGAATTCTAAAGGGCTATAAATTGCCTTTATGGTACAATTTTTGAAATATTTCAAAGGTTGTACCGTGACAAAAATCTGTTTTAACTATTTTATAAAATTTTCTTTTTTTTTACTTTTATTATTTTTTTCGGGATGCAGTTTAAAACAAGAAATAAAAGAAGTTTCTCTTCCTAATCAAAACATTCAAAACTATTCACACAACTTTAACGCCTTACCCCAAACAGTAACTCAAAACCTCTATGAACGCCACTTTAGACCTTGGAGTCAAAAACGTATTAGTACAAGCAAAGAAGATGCTTCATGGGGTCTTATGTACTCCAAAAAGCAGATGTATGGCGTTAATTATAAAAAGCTAGACTCTTTTTGGTTTAATGAACAAATTTCAAATGCTAACTTTGAAGATTTTAGCAAAGATAATTTAAAAGCCATTACCATTAAAAACAGTCACTTGAAAATTTTCCCCACCCTACTGCCTCTGTTTTACAATCCTCTACTAAAAGGTGAAGGATTTCCTTTTGACTACAATCAAAACAGTGGTATAAAAATCAACACGCCTATTATTATTTCACACTTTAGCAAAGACAAGGCGTGGGCATATGCAGAATCGAGTTTTGCAAGTGGTTTTATACCAACTTCTTCTTTGGCCATTGTAGATGAAAATATTATAAACACTTTTAAAAAAAGTACTTTTTATGTTGCTGTAAAAGATAATTTTCCCATTTATAAAAATGGTATTTTTAAAGAGAGCATAAAATTAGGAACCATTTTTCCCAAAAGCCAACAAGGCAATTTTTTTGTTGTTAACGCGTATCATAACCAGCAAGGCTATTTGCAAACCATTAACGCACCAAAAGATGCCTTAATAGAGCAAAGCTTACCTATAAACGAACAAAACATTACACTCCTTATAAATGAGCTAATAAACGAACCCTATGGCTGGGGAGAATCTTTTTATAAAAGAGATTGTTCTGCTTTAACTAAAGATTATTTTTCAACACTGGGTGTTTTTTTATCACGTAATTCAGGACAACAAGCAAAAAATGGTGAATATTTTTCACTAAAAGAGCTAAACAGTGAAGAAAAAAAAGAGTTTATAATAAAGCACGGCAAACCGTTTTTCACACTTTTATATTTAAAAGGACACATTATGTTGTATGTGGGAGTATCCAAAGAAAACGATCCTTTAGCCTTTCACAATATCTGGAGTATAAAAACAAAAAGTTCTTTTGGTGAAGAACAACGAACTATTATAGGAAAAGCCATTATCTCACATTTGGATGTAGGAAAAGAGTTAGAAAATTATCAAGAAAGTAGCTCAATTTTAAATAGAATTGAAAGCATGGCTATTATTAAATAAAATTCAGGAAATTCTCATATTATTTTGCGCCTAAACTGTTAATTATCAAAGAGTCCATAATTTGGTTTTTAAACTTCATATCTTCTAGTTGTTGTTGTAAAAATTGGTTCTCTTCTTTCAAAGAGACATAATTGTCATGCAATTTATTAATATCTCGACTCACATAATAGATATTATTTCTTAAATAAATTTTAGGCATATAAAGAGTCAAGGCAACACCTAAAATAGCAAATACAATTAAAAGTGCTTTTTTAGCATTGAGTTTAATCAAATTTAAATATCCTTAGTTTTGAGCTTCTGCTTCTAGGATTGTGTTTAATCTCTTGAGTTGTTGGAACAATTGGCTTTTTAGTTAACACTTTGCCTAAAGCATTATTATTTCCACATTCACATCGGTAAACACCCACAGGACAACTACACGACTTACTCCATTTTCTAAAATAGTTTTTTACAATTCTGTCTTCAAGAGAGTGAAATGAAATAATAGCAACCGTACACCCTTTTGGTTTAAGAAGTTCAATAGAATCAAACAATCGCTCTAAAACTCCCAGTTCGTCGTTTACTTCTATTCGAATACCTTGAAAAACAAGCGTTGCTGGATGAATTTTACCTTTGTGCATTTTAGAATGCAAATATGAAGATAGCTCTTTAGAACTAGTAAAAGGTCGTTGCTTTACAATTAAAGAAGCAGCTTTTTTATACTCTTTAACTTCTCCGTACTCTTTAAGTACTCTTTCTAGCTCCTCTTGCGAGTAATGATTAACCACATACGAAGCATCAAGGGTTTGAGTTTGATTCATTCTCATATCAAGCGTTGTACTTTCAAACCCAAAGCCTCGCTCTTGCTTATCAAGCTGCAACGAAGAGACTCCAATGTCGGCTAAAATACCTTTAACAGGATACTCTTTAAAATCATTTAAAACCGTCTCAAAATTGCCTTGATTAAAGATAACTCTGCCCTCAAAAGGCTTCAAACGATTTTTTGAAAAATTTAACGCCTCTTCGTCTTGATCGTTGCAAATAAGCTGTATATGTTCATTTTGTTTTAACAACCCCTCACTGTGTCCCGCATATCCTAAAGTACAATCAACAATGTATCCTTGGTCGATAGATTTAAAAGTTTCTAAAACTTCATTGAAAAGTACAGGAATATGTGGAATATGCATTTAAAGCGTCCTTGGTTTGTTTTTTTGTATAATACCTAAAAAACAATTTAAGGCATTTAAAATGGTCAACAAAAAAACAGTAACGCTCTTAAGTGATCTCTCTTTAACCATGTTTCGTAAAAACTTTTTTGGAATTTATCATGGAGCAATTTCGGCAAAACTAGATCACAGCACTTTTTTAATAAATACTGCCGATGCTATTTTTGATAAAATGACCGAAAAGCATTTTTGTGAACTCAATATTTACCAAAAAGATTATCGTTGGAATATTGCTAGTATTGAATCGCATATTCACGCTTCAATATATACACATATTCATGAAGCCAAATATGTTGCTTTTGGAATGCCCAGTTATACCACCGCTTATACCCTAGAGAACGATACCATTATTTTTAACGACTATTTTGGGAAAACAACCTTTGGAGAAGTAAATATAGTAGACCCTGGTCCTTATTCTACTTGGTACGACAGAAATGCTTTAGAAATTACCAAATACTTAAAAGAGATTGACTCTCATGTTATGGTAATAAAAGGAATTGGCGTTTATGTATACGATAGAGACATTCATGAGCTAATTAAAAAAGTGGCTATTTTAGAAAATAGTTGTCGACTTTTAAGCATAAGATCATCATTTCGTTAAAAATTACGCAAAAATGTCTCTATATGGCTATTCTTAATTGTTATTTTATCTTTATTAAAGCTTAGATACTATAAAGTACCAGAAGTTTTAATTTACAAACAAGGAGTTCTTCTATGAACAAAGCTGAATTTATCGATGCAGTTGCTGCAAAAGCTGGATTATCTAAAAAAGATGCAAAAGGTGCAGTTGACGCTGCATTAGAAACAATAACAGAAACATTAGTTAAACGTGAAACAGTTAGTTTTATTGGTTTTGGTACATTCTCAACAGCTGCAAGAGCTGCTAGAACTGCAAAAGTTCCAGGAACAGACAGAACTGTAGATGTTGCTGCAACAACTGTTGCTAAATTTAAAGTTGGAAAAGCTTTAAAAGACGCTGTAGCTAAGTAATTACAAAGTTTTTATATATTAAAATGCCCATCTTGAAAACAAGATGGGCATTTTAGTTTCTAATATTAAAATCTCATAGACAAAATAGTGCCACCATGATGGAATTGGTAGACTTGGGGGATTCAAAATCCCCTGCCCTTGGGCGTGTCGGTTCGACTCCGACTGGTGGTACCACGTTATAATTAATTAAAAATTAAATCATTCTTAAAATTATAAGAATTATTTATTTTTTTATGAATAAACAACTCCTATAAAATACAATTTTTTATCAATAGCTTAATATACTTCTTTTGTACTTCTTAAAGCAATGGTTTGACCCGTTGTGGAATTGACTCTAAAATGTACTCCATTAACACCATTAAATTCGCTTCCTTTCATTAAAGCAGTAATTGTTTTGTTGGGGTTAACTTCTTTTAGAGAAGCTATTGTTTCTTCAGAAAGTGTGATTTTTGTTCCAGCTAAGATGGCAACTCCAGCATCTATAATACAGCCATCACCAAGAGATGTTCCTGCACATGAGTTTGCTCCTAAAAATGCATTTTTCCCAATAGTAACAGGAACTCCATCAGAGCCATTTAGCACTCCTAGAATTGAAGCTCCTCCTCCAATATCT
>JBAYYP010000065.1:0-11598 GCA_041672955.1 Arcobacteraceae bacterium | reverse complement strand
TAAAATTTTGCGTTATAACTCAGCTCCCAGTATCAATAAAAAATGTAATGGAGCGGGAGACGAGACTCGAACTCGCGACAATCTGCTTGGAAGGCAGAAGCTCTAGCCAACTGAGCTACTCCCGCATTACACTATACGTGGTGGTGAGAGAAGGATTTGAACCTTCGAAGCCGTAGGCGGCGGATTTACAGTCCGCAGGATTTGACCACTCTCCAACCTCACCGTTGAAAATTATTGTTCTGGTCAAGCGCTGTATCTTAAAAGATTACGCAGGACGATTGAAAAAATGGAGCTGGTGAAGGGAGTTGAACCCCCGACCTGCTGATTACAAATCAGCTGCTCTAGCCAACTGAGCTACACCAGCGTCCGATACCAAATGGTGGCTCGAGACAGAATCGAACTGTCGACACAAGGATTTTCAGTCCTTTGCTCTACCGACTGAGCTATCGAGCCATCAAATTTGGAGTGAAATTATATTAGTATGTTGATTAATTCTAGCTTAAAGAATATACACACTTTTTAAATTCTTCTCCACGGTGCTTATAGGAAGCAAATTGGTCCAAAGAAGCGGCTGCAGGCGAGAGTATGGCTATACTTTTTTCATTATGCAAAAGATCAATTTTTTGCACGGCAATTTCTAAATAATCACAGCGTTCTATTTCAATATTAAACTCTTTTGCTAAGGTTAAAAGTGTTAAATAATTTTTTCCAATAGCAAACAATTTAATATTTAAATGTTTAAAAAAATCAAATAGTGGTTCTAAATTTGCCCCTTTATCCTCTCCACCTACAATTAAATAAATTTTTTGTTTTTCATATGCTTTTAATGCCTCTTGTGTAGCATCTAAATTGGTAGCTTTAGAGTCATCCACCCAGACTCTATTTTTTTTATCTTTAAACTCTTCAGCTTTATGAGCATCCACAACAAAGGTGTTCATTTTTTCATAATCTATTTCATCAAATAATATTTTTGAAATTGCCAATGCCATACACGCATCCATTAAAAAAGGAGCTTTAAATTTAAGTTTTGCAGAATCTATCTCAAAATATTTCAATAAATCATCACAAGATTCATAAATAATTTTAAAAGCACTCGTAGGATACTCTTTGTATTTTGAAGGAATTATTGCTACTTCCCCCTCTTGCATGTTGTCCATAGCTTTTAATTTTGCTTTTTCATATTCACTAAAATTACCATGCCATGAGATATGGTCATCTGTAATTGGAAGTAAAATATACAAATTGGGTTTGGCTTTTTGTGTGTAGTGCAAAGTAAAAGAAGAGGTTTCCAGTATCCACAAATTTGCTTTTATATCCAGTGAAGTAATTGGAATTCCAATATTTCCGCCACAAAGACTGCCACGCTTTTCTAAAAGAAGTTGCACCATTTGAGTGGTAGTGGTTTTTCCATTTGTGCCACTAATCCAAATAGAATAAGGCATAGTAGAAGCAATTAAATCATAATCACTTTGAATATTATTAGACTCTTTGACCATAAAATTAGAAGGAGGAATGCCAGGGCTTACAATGGTTATATCTTCGCTTTCTTTATCATATTGATTAAAATCATTTTCATCATATAAAATAACATCATTAAAACTATTTTTTATAGCTTGTGCTGTAATTCCTTTTCCAAGAACTCTTATTTTCTGTTTTTTATTCATTTAACGACACTTTTTAATAATTCAAACAAAATTTTTACCTATCTTATTTTCAGACTTAATAAAGCTATTAGATTTCCCATAAATGCAATAATCCAAAAGCGTACAATTATTTTATTCTCTTTCCACCCTTTTTGTTCAAAATGGTGATGTATGGGAGCCATTAAAAATACTCTTTTTTGTCGTAACTTATACGAACCCACTTGTAAAATAACAGATACCGTTTCAAGAACAAAAACAAACCCAATAATAATAAGTAAAATTTCACTCTTCGAAACAATGGCAATAAAGCCCATAAAACCGCCAATGGACAAAGAGCCGCTGTCACCCATAAATATTTCTGCAGGATGGCAGTTATGCCATAAAAAAGCAATTAAAGAACCACTAAATGCAGCTCCCATAATGGCCAATTCCCCTGAGAGTTTAATATTAGGAAGCAGTAAATAGTTTGAAATGATTGCATGTCCTGTAATATAGACAATGGTTGAAAGTGTAAAAAAAGCCAAAATAGAAGGTACTGTTGCTAAGCCATCTAATCCATCTGTTATATTAACGGCATTAGAAGTGGCAACCATAACAACAATCCAAAACCCAATAGCAATAAGACCCATTTCAGCAATAGGATATTTGTAAAACGGAATTTGCAGCGTTGTATCGTGTTCATAAAAGAAAATAATCAAAGAAGCTGTCAGTGCTACGCAAAACTGTAGAACAAGCTTCATTCGAGGAGTGAGTCCCGCACTGTTTTTGCTATTAATTATTTTAGAAATATCATCTTTAACTCCAATTAAACAAAACCCTACAACCACTAAAAGTCCTGTTGCCACATAGAAATTATTTAATTTTGCAGTTAAAACAGTAGCAACAACCGTTGCAAAGACAAAAACAATTCCACCCATGGTTGGGGTTCCTGCTTTTTCTTTGTGGCTTTGTGGTGCTAAATCATAAATGGGTTGAGAAGCGTTTTTTGATTTTGCCCATTTAATAAAGCGTGGCATTAAATAAGAGGTAAGAAAAAAAGCAATAAAAAAAGCTATTCCCGCTCGAATTGAAATATATTGAAAAATATTAATATCTAAGTGTCTATAAAACCAATAAAACAAAGTTAAACCTACCTTTTGCTATAATTCGCAATTATATACTATTTAAGTTTTTAAAAGGTTTAAATCATGACAAAAAAAACAATCTTAGTCATTACCGATGGAATTGGCTTTAATGCAGAAACCAAACACAACGCTTTTGCCAATGCTATTAAACCAACTTATGATTATTTATTTAAAAACGTTCCTTACAGTTTAATCAAAACCTATGGAGAACATGTAGGGCTTCCTTGTGGTCAAATGGGAAACAGTGAAGTAGGACATATGACTATTGGAGCGGGTCGAATTTTGTATCAGGATTTAGTTAAAATTAATTTAGCCATAGAAGAAGAGACTCTTAAACAAAATCCTGTTTTGTTATCTGTTTTAGAAAAATCAAATACTATTCACTTAATTGGCTTACTTAGCGATGGAGGTGTTCACTCTCATATTAATCATATCATTGCTTTAGCAAAAATTGCGAAAAATAATGGGAAAAAAGTTTTTATTCATGTCATTACCGATGGAAGAGATGTTGCTCCCAATTGTGCAAAAGGGTTTATTGAATCACTGTTAAGCATTTGCGATAAAGATATTCAAATTGCCACAATTGCAGGACGATACTACTCAATGGACAGAGATAATCGTTGGGATAGAGTTGAAAAAGCTTATAATGCTATGGCTTATGCTTTGCCTAAAAGTTCAAAAAATATTCTTGAGTATGTCAATAACTCTTACAATGAAAATATTTTAGATGAATTTATTCTTCCTTCTGCTTTTGCTTCATATGAAGGATTACAAGAAAACGATGGTATTATTTTTTGCAACTTTAGAAGTGATAGAATGAGAGAAATGTCTTCTGTGTTTGCATCAAAAGAATTTAATACTTTTGAAACAAAAAAAGTAACTACCCATATTGCTACTATGACTCAATATAACAAATCTCTTCCTTTACCTATTTTGTTTCCAAAAGAAACACCTAAAAACACTTTGGCAGAAGTTATTTCAAATGCAGGTTTAACACAATTGCACACCGCTGAAACTGAAAAATATGCTCATGTGACTTTTTTCTTTAATGGAGGAGTAGAAGAGCCTTTTTTAAATGAAACGCGTGTCTTAATTCCTTCTCCAAATGTCGCTACTTACGACTTACAACCACAAATGAGCGCGCCAGAAGTAGGAGATGCCGTACGAAAAGCCATGGATGAAAAATATGATTTTATTGTGGTAAACTTCGCAAATGGTGACATGGTTGGTCACACAGGAAACTATGAAGCCAGCATAAAAGCGGTTGAAGAAGTTGATAAACAGCTAGGCTTTATTGTAGAAAAATCAAAACTTTTAGAGTACAATGTTTTAATTACAAGCGATCATGGTAATTGTGAAATGATGAAAGATGAAAATCAAGAGACCTTAACCAACCACACGGTAGGTGACGTATTTTGTTTTGTTATCGCAAATGGTGTTCAACGCGTTAAAACTGGAAGCTTAAATAATATTGCAAGCACCGTTTTAAAACTTATGAACGTAGACATCCCTCAAGAGATGGATGAAGCTTTAATTTAAGGATTGATATGGAAGCATCAAAAATAAAATCAGATTTAAGAAATATAAATTTACTCATTGCAGAAGATGGTGAAGATATTATTAATATTATGGACAGAACATTTCAAATGTTAGTCAATGATATTCATCTTGCACGTGATGGCGAAATGGCATTGGCTTTGTTTAAAGAAAAATCACCCGATGTTATTATTACAGATATACGTATGCCAAATCTAGATGGAAAAGCTTTAATTCAGCAAATTAGAGAAATTAATAAAACAATTCCTATTATTGTAATTACTGCATTTAAAGATGATCTATCTGCGCATGAGCTTAGTTTAATTACAGCTGTTTTAGAAAAACCTATTAATTTTATTAAATTAATTCATGTACTTGATGATTCTATTCAAGGATTAATTAAATAATATATGTCAAAACTCATTGTTCAAAAACTTATTATTCAGCATAAAGACTCTTCTTTAGTGAATATAAGTTTTACAGTTACAAAATCAACGGCACTTATTGGGCAAAGTGGAAGCGGCAAATCATTGACACTTAAGTCATTATTAAAAATGTTGCCACAAAATTTGATGTTAGATTTTGAAGTAGAGTGCGATTTTGAATTAAATCCTACCAATGTAGCATTTGTGCCTCAAAATCCGTTTACTTCATTAAGCTCTATGACAAAAATTAAAGATCAATTTTTTTGTTTAAATGAGCGAAAAATTGAATTACTTGAACTGGTTGGCTTAGAAGCATGGGTATTGGAACGTTTTCCAAATCAATTAAGTGGTGGGCAACTTCAAAGAGTTATTATAGCTATTGCTTTAACCAACCAACCAAAACTTCTACTTTTAGATGAACCTACCACCGCCTTGGATAAAATAAGTAAAGCTAAAATACTTGAGTTAATCCACTCTATTCAAGAGAAGTTAAATCTTTTAATTTTGCTTGTAACTCACGATATTAGCTCCATTATTGGTGTTTGTGAAGATATTATTATTTTAAAAGATGGCATAATTATAGAAGAAGGAAAAAGCTTTGATATTTTAAATCATCCTAAAAAAAGCTATACTAAGAGTTTAATTAATTCTGGATTTGAAAACAGAGAGTTTAGGAAGTAACAATGAAATATGTTTTAGGTTTTTTTGCACTCATAGGAACAGCTGTTCTTGTTTGGTTAATGTTTTTATATGCTGAAATACGCTTTGATATTGACAAAATTGTAGATTACAAACCCAATTTGACTACACAATTTTATGATAAAAATGGAGATTTAATCTCTAATATTTTTCAAGAAGAGCATAGAGTTTATGTTGATTATGAAGATATTCCTCCTCAAATTATTGAAGCCCTTATTGCCATTGAAGATACTCAATTTTTTGAGCACAATGGCGTTAATACCGATGCTATTTTTCGTGCTATTATTAAAGATATAAAAGCTCGTAAATTAGTAGAAGGTGCTAGTACTTTAACTCAACAATTGGTTAAAAATATTGTTTTAACACGAGAGAAAAAATTTACCCGTAAATTGAAAGAGGTGCTTTTAGCCCTTCGCTTAGAGACTATTTTAACCAAAGAAGAGATTTTAGAACGTTATTTAAATCAAGTCTATTTTGGACATGGCTATTATGGAATTAAAACCGCTTCTTTAGGATATTTCAAAAAAGAGTTGTCGCAATTAACACTTAAAGAAATTTCAATATTAGTAGGACTTCCTAGAGCTCCTAGCTTTTATTCTCCTACAAAAAATTTAACCTTTTCACTCGCTCGTGCCAATCAAGTGGTTACAAGACTTCATACCTTAGGCTGGATTAGTGAAAAAGAACATCGTGATGCTATAAGTGAAACTCCTACCGTTTACAGTCAAACGCTCACACTAAATCAAGCCCCTTATGTTATAGATTATGCACTAAGCATATTGCAAAAAGATATTCCTGATATTCGATATGGAGGATATAAAATTGATTTAACGATTGATTTAAAAGCACAAGAGATAGCTCGAGAGTCTTTGCGGTATGGTTATGAAAAAATAAAAGAACGAGATAACTATTTTGTGGAAAAAAATGGTGATGAATCTTTAAGCCAGACTTTAAATGGAGGGTTAATAACCATAGAAAGTAGCACGGGCAAAATAATAAGTTTAGTAGGCGGCGTAAATTACAATGAGTCTAATTTTAACCGTGTTATTCAATCACAACGACAAGCAGGAAGTGCTATTAAACCTTTTATGTACCAAATTGCTTTGAATTTAGGTTATTCACCTGCAAGTAGTTTAATTGATATTTCAAGAACATATAATTACACACAAGGCAATGAAAAGAAAACATGGCAACCCAGAAACTACGAAGAAAATTATAAAGGAATCATTAGTTTAAGAGAAGCTCTTTTGCACTCAAGAAACTTAGCAACAATAAACTTAGTGAATGACATAGGAATTGATGTAGTGCATAATAGCTTAAAAGAGTTTGGCTTTAGAAATATGCCTATGGATTTGTCTATTACCCTAGGAAGTTTCTCTCTTTCTCCTTTTGAGATGAGCCAAGCTTTTACAGTTTTTTCTAATAATGGTATTCAAGTAACTCCTTATATTATCAACTCCATAACAAGTGCAAAAAAAGAGATTATTCATTTTCAAAGTGAAGAGAAATATATGCAATCACCCCAACAAGCCTTTCTTATAACTTCAATCTTACACGACACGGTTAAAAGAGGAACAGGAAAATTAGCCCAAGTTAAAGGCTTAGAAATTGCAGGAAAAACAGGCACAACCAATCTAAATGTTGATGCATGGTTTTGTGGCTACACTCCTACTATGCAAACCATTATTTGGTATGGAAACGATGACAATACCCCTATGAGAAAGAGTGAAACAGGAGGAAGAAGTGCAGGTACAGTATTTGCACATTTTTACAGAAACTATCTTTTACTTCACCCAGAAATCCAAAGAACTTTCGAAGTTCCAGAAGGTGTTAGCAAAGCCCATTTTAATGGCATAGAAGAGTATTTTACCGACACCTCAAAACTACCAACCAATACAAAAAACATAAAAGAGAATCAATCAGGGATTGAATTTTAAAAGAATAGATTTACCCTATTATGAAGAACATTATATCTCTTCTTTAATAAGTCCTATCGCTGTATTTTCTCTCTTCTCGGCAAATTTTATATCTATCTCTTTTATTATAAAACCCGGCAGTTATTTTTATGGGCTTTATTTCGTAGCATATTAAACTGTTGATAAGCTCTTTTGTAGGATAGAGTTGGTAAATATATTTGTTATATCTGATTTCATTTTTAAATAATCTTCCAAAGGTAAAGGTGTTGTTATTAAACTCAACTCCCATATTTTTTAGAGTTCCACTGTTTGAACTTATTTTTTTGTTATCCAAAAACTCTAAGTGAACTTCTTTACCGGTCATATTTAAAAAGCTTACTTTTTTATCTTTATCATAATTACTCACCCACCAACTGCCCCGTAACTCTTCAAATTTGTCAAATGCAAATGCGTTTGAAGTTATTAGAAGAAGGATTGTTGTTATACATAGTTTTCTTTTTATCAAAATTAGTTCCTTATATTTATTTTATCTACTTAAATAATAGTATTAAAATTCTTAAATAAATCCTACTTTTTTACTCTCTTCTTTTGCTTCATTTTGAAGTTCTTGCATACTTGAAACAACTTGTACTACTTTATTTAAAAGTTCTTTGGTTTGCTTGTTGTCGGTTTCTAGTGATTCCAATCTTTTAATAAGATCAAAATAAGGCACCGAAAGATTTTTCAATTTTGTAAAGGTACGCATAATAGAAATATTTACATCGACTGCTATTTTGCTTTTTAGGATTGTGGCTAACATATAGACACCTTGTTCTGTGAAAACGTAAGGCAATACAGGTGAAAATCTTAATTTATCAAGGTGGTCGCATTTTGCGACCACCTCTTCTTTTTCTTTATTTGTTAATTGAAACATCTTGTGCTTGCACTCTCTTTGAGAAAATCACTTGGAAATCTTTCCATATTTCTTTTCACTTGTTCATTTAGCCGTTTTGTCTCAACAGCATAAAGTTCGGCTAAATCTCTATCTATCATGACTTGAATACCTCTTATGGTAAATATTTTGTCATCTATTTGTAAATGCTTTGTAATATCCATTTTTAACTCCTGTTTTTTATAGAAGTATCGTATCTATTTTTTCAATTACTCTTAAAAAATATTGCAATTTGTCATATTTTAATTATAAATCTCTTAACTGCACTTTTGTTAATGTCTTTTTTGCCCCTCTTTTGGCTGGCTTACTTTTTTTTGTAAATCTATACTTAAATTGTTGTAAAAAAGCTCTCCGTAGTCGGTTTTTCGGTTTATCATTTCATAGGCTTGTTCAATGGTGTTGTTGTATTTTACGGCTTCTTGTAAAATATCTATGATTTTAACGGACTCTAGGAAGTTAACATGGCTGGGTGCTTCTACGGGAGAGGAGTAATATTTGTGCATTCTCTCTACTAATTTCTTATTTCTTATTTCTATAAATACCGATTCTATGGGGGATTTAAAGAAAAGAATTTTTTGTTTGACGTTAATTGAAATATAGGTGGTTTCCATACCATAGATTTTTCTTGAAAAGGAATCGAACAAAAAAAGTTTTTTATTGTAGTTGTTATTAAACAGTTCATAAATTAGCTCTAATATGGCAACTTTTTCTTCTTTGGTGTAGAAGTTTCCTATACTTGCAAAACAAAAGCTTAACAGTGATTTTATTGAATACCACTCTGTGGTGTCGTAATCGTATCGTAGCATTTGGTGAATTCGCTCTTGTTTTAGTTCTTCTATTTCACTGCTGGTTTGGGTTTTGTACACTTTTTGTACAGCACTGTCACGGTACATGGGTCCTGGGAACTGTGCTTGTATGACAAAACGGCGGTTTTGTTCCATCTCTAGAATATATTTTAATCTTCCCATATAGTCTTCATCTATAATTCGTACCTCTTTTTGAGGAATTTCAGTAATGGATTTTACAAATTCTTCCCCACTGCACGCCTCTTCCCAAATATAATCGGGGTATCTGAAGGTTTTGCAAATATTTTCTTTAACGCTACTTGATGGCTCAGAATCACTGATTTGATCAATCCACGAGGTTACGGTTCTTCTGTCTTTTTGAATAATACTTGCAAATTTTGAGATGCTTAAGTTTGATTTTTTATAGATTTCTATGATTTTTTCAATGCTATTTTTATAGAACATCGTTCTTTTCCTTCTCTTTAATGTTTAGAAAATTTAGAGTAGTGTACCATAATTATACACAAGAGCAAAATATGTACATAAAAACATACTATGCTTTAAAATTGTGTTTTAGTTTTCAAATATAGGCATTGAATCTATTTTTTTATCGTGTATAATGATTGAAAGAAAATTCAATACAAGGAATACCATGAGCGCTGGAAAAAGATTTAGAGATGCATTAAAGCTAGAAAAACCATTACAAATTGTAGGTGCTGTAAATGCATACTCTGCATTACAAGCAACAAAAGTTGGATACAAAGCACTGTATCTTTCAGGAGCTGGGGTTGCAAACTCAAGCTATGGTTTACCCGATCTTGGTATGACTATGTTAGAAGATGTTTGTATTGATATTAGAAGAATTACTTCAATTACGGATGTTCCTTTATTAGTAGATGCAGATACAGGTTGGGGACACGCATTTAATATTGCACGAACAGTAAAAGAGATGACAAAAGCAGGAGCTGCTGGAATTCATATTGAAGACCAAGTTGCTGCAAAAAGATGTGGGCACAGACCTAACAAAGAGTTAGTATCTACGCAAGAGATGTGCGACAGAATTATTGCAGCGGTTGATGCTAAAACAGACCCAGATTTTGTAATAATCGCACGAACAGATGCGCATGCAAGTGAAGGTCAACAAGCAGCCATTGACAGAGCAAAAGCCTATGTTGAAGCAGGAGCTGATATGATTTTTGCTGAAGCCATTCATACACTAAAAGAGTACAAAGAGTTTACCGATGTGATTAAAGTTCCTGTATTAGCAAATATTACTGAGTTTGGAGCCACTCCTATGTTTACAACTGAAGAGTTAGGAAGCGTTGGAATTTCTATGGTTCTTTACCCACTGTCTGCATTTAGAGCCATGAATAAAGCAGCACTTAATGTCTATAAAGATTTAAGAGAAAAAGGGACACAATCTGGAACACTAGATACCATGCAAACACGAATGGAGTTGTATGAGATGTTAGGTTATCATGATTATGAGAAAAAAATGGACGAATTATTTGCAAAAAGTAAAGCTAAATAAAACAAAAATCAATTTTAATTAAAGGAAAAATATGAGTACTGAAACAACTACAGCATTTAAACCAAAAAAATCGGTTGCACTCTCTGGAACTTCTGCTGGAAATACAGCACTTTGTTCTGTTGGTAAAAGTGGTAATGATTTGCATTACAGAGGATATGATATCTTAGAATTTGCGCACATCGCTGAATTTGAAGAGATTGCCTATTTAATTGTACATGAAAAACTTCCAAATAAAGCAGAATTAAAAGCGTATAAAGAAAAACTCAGATCGTATAGAGAGATTCCAAACGGAGTTAAAGTAGCGTTAGAGCAATTGCCAAAAACTTGTCACCCTATGGATGTTATGAGAACAGGTTGTTCAGTACTTGGTGCTTTAAATCAAGAAAAAGAAGAGCATCCAAAAAATGAAGCGCAAGATATTATTGACAGATTAATGGGTTCATTTTCTTCAATTTTATTATACTGGTACCATTATGCATACAACGGAAAAAGAATTGATGTGGTAACAGACGATGATACAGTAGGTGGACATTTCTTACATTTACTTCATGGTGAAAAACCAAGAGAATCGTGGGTTAAAGCCATGCACGTATCTTTAATTCTTTACGCGGAACACGAATTCAATGCATCTACTTTTACAGGAAGAGTAATTGCTGGTACAAACTCTGATATGTTCTCTTGTATTACAGGTTCAATTGGTGCTTTAAGAGGTCCAAAACACGGTGGTGCAAATGAAGTTGCTTTTAGAATTCAAGAAAGATACTCTTCAGCAGATGAAGCAGAAGCAGATATTAAAGCTCGAATGGCAAAAAAAGAGATTATTATTGGTTTTGGACACCCTGTTTATACTATTTGTGACCCAAGAAATGTAGTAATCAAAAAAGTGGCTGAAGATTTATCTAAAGAAAACAACGACATGTTAATGTACGATGTAGCTGAAAGAATTGAAACAATCATGTGGGAACAAAAGAAAATGTTCCCAAATCTTGACTGGTTCTCAGCAGTATC
>JBAYYP010000064.1:0-11608 GCA_041672955.1 Arcobacteraceae bacterium | reverse complement strand
CGGAAAGCTCTGCTTTTCAAGAGCCTATTAAATATTTATAGTGGGTGACCCATTTGATGAAGTCAGGACCTATAAAAAGTATACAATAATATATGAAATAAATTTAAAAGAAAACTATATTCAAATTCTAAAAATTTTCAATAGAAATAAACCAATTTTATAAAAGAGTCTTACTCTTCTATCTTTTCATCGGGAATATCTATATCCCAAATAACACTCACCCCATACTCTTGATTTAGCGTTACATATTTTTGATATGTAACCTTTTTTTGGTACTTTTTAGAGTGAAAAGTCACCACTACATCTTCACCATTTAATAAAGCTCTTACTTCCCTTTGCTTTAAATATTTTCCATAGTTTCTTAAACTGTTTTGCCAAATCCTAAAATCGCAGGTGGATTCAGGGGTTAGTTCGAATAGTTCTCCATCTTCTGTTCTCCAGTTGGCATTGGTACAAGCGTAGAGTTCTACTTTTTTGCCGTTGACCTCTTTTTTTCGCACCTCTATTTTGCCATTTTTACAATAGGGGCATTTTCCTAATATCAATTGTATGCCTTAAAATGGTGTTTGTTTAAATTTACAAAAATGAAAATGGCGATTAGTGCAAAAGCAAACATGGCAATGGTGGTGTTCCAGCCTAAGTGTTCATACACTAATGAGGGCAAAATAGAACCTACTGCTCCTCCTATGTAGTAAAAAGTTAAATACATTCCTGAAGTTAATGACTTTTGCGATTCTCTCATGGAGTTGGCTAATCTTGTTGAAACGGTGTGTACGGTAAACATTCCAAAACACAGCACAAACACCATGGCAAAGATAAACCAAATATTTTGGTTTAGAAATAGAACAATGGAGATAAACAAAACAAACAACCCAAACGAAATGGTGCGTAACTCTTTTTTAAAAATGTTTACTATTTTTTGTATTGATAAAGATACCACAATTCCAACTCCATAGCCTAAATAAAGTAAGCCAATATGCGTTTCTGTAATATCACTAAACTGCTCTTTAATTCTAAAAGGCAAGATATTAAGTAACCCTGCAAAAACAAAAAAGACCGTAAACATTAGCAAATATATCACCATGAACCGTTTGTCTTTTAAAATAACCAAAGCATCGCCAATTTTGGCTTTTACAAGTTTTGCTTCCCCTTCAAAGTTAAGTTTCACTATGAAATATAAACCTACTAATAAAGCAATGGATAAAGAGAAAAAAACATATCTCCACCCCAATTGTGTGGCTATAAACCCTGACATTACACGCCCTATTAAACCTCCAAAAACAGTGGCGGCTACATAAAAAGACATATTTCGTTTGGTGTTCTCTTTATCTGAAGCTAATATGCTCATACACGCTGTTAAAATGGCAGGGATTACCACAGCTTCTGCGGTTCTAAGAAGTAAAAACATCTCATAGGTGTTTGAAAAGCCTAATAAAATATTGGTGATACTTAAAAATACAGAAGCAATTATTAGCACTTTTTTAGCATTAACTCGTTCTAGTATATATCCATAAATAATAGGAGCAATGGCTAAAAAAAGCATAATAACTGCTGTAAATGAAGAGGCTTGAGTAATGGAAATATTAAACTCATTTGCTAGTAGTGGCTGCAAGGGCTGAGTGGCATACATTACAGAAAGAAGTATTATAATGGTGTAAACTACAATAAAAAAATCCATTCGTTTCATTTTTAGAACTCTACTATTCCCATTTCATTTAGCATTACTAGAAAAATAGCAAGTGGTGCAATGAAGCGCATTATAAAAAGCCATATTGCGTATAGGCGTTCTCCAATATGTGGCACTAAGGCTTCTCTTGAAATCTTTTTATCTAAGACAAATCCTACAAAAAGTGCTACTACAATTCCACCTAATGGCAGTAAAATACCTGCTGAAATAAAATCAAACCAGTCAAAAAGATTTCTACTTCCAAAGGTTAAACTTTTTGAAAACTCATTAGTATTTGACAGTAACGCAACTACTCCTAAAATATAAAATAGTATAGAAGTGCCATAAGTTGCTCTTTTACGCTGTACATTTCTTCTTTGAACTAAATACATAACAGTTGGCTCTAGTATTGAAACAGCTGATGTAATTGCTGCAAAAGCCAACGCTACAAAAAAGAGTATGGCTAAAATAGTCCCAATTTGCCCCATTTGAAAGAAAAGTGCAGGTAGTGTTATAAAAACTAAACCAGGACCTTTGCTGGGTTCTACAGAAGCGGTAAAGGTAATAGAAAAAATAATAATCCCTGCAACAATGGCAATAAGCGTGTCCATAACAACAATTATTAATGAAGCTTTTACAATATTAACCCCTTTATTTAAAGAAGCTGAATAAGTTAAAATAACCACCATACCAATTGAGAGTGTAAAAAAAGCATGCCCTACTGCTACAATTATTGAGCTTGAATGAAATTTTTCCATATTGGGATAAAACATAAACTCCAACGCTTGAAAAAAGCCATCTAGTGTAAAAGAGTAAAGCAAAAGTATGGCTAATATAATAATAAGTGAGGGCATTAAAATATTATTTAATTTTTCAATCCCTTTTTTAATACCTTTTGAAATGGTGTATGCAATTACTAAAAAAGCTAAAGTATAGTAAAAAAGTTGGGTGTAGATATCTTCTTGAAGTAGTTGCATAAAAAGTATCTCTGCTTGCTTGAAATCTTTAGGAAGTTCTATAATGGAGACCACAATATAGTGAAAAATCCATCCAATAACCACGGTGTAAAAAGATAAAATAAGTAACCCAGTTAGAAAAATAAAGCCCGAATATTTCCAATGCTTTTTACCCTTAGGCGCTAAACTTTCAAAGGTACTAACAGCGTCTTTATGTGCATGGCTTCCTAGTAGGACTTCTCCTACAAAAATAGACATTCCAATAAATAAAATAGTGGCTAAATAGACAAGCACAAATACCCCACCACCATTTTCACCTGCAATATATGGAAATTTCCAAATATTTCCAAGCCCTACAGCACTTCCTGCAGCTGCTAAAATAAAGCCTATTCGTGTAAATCTACTGGCATGCATAAATTTTCCTTTAGTAAATCACTTTTGCTAAATATAAGCCAAAACCATCGGCTGGTTTAAAGTGCACTCGTCTTTTTTTTTCTAACTGATCTTGCAACTCTTTTTTTGTTCTTTTACCTGCTGAAATATCAAGCAAAAACCCCACCATAAGTCTTATTTGTGAACGCAAATAGGAGTTGGCTTTAAATTTAAAGATATACACCTCTTTATATTTGTAAAACTTAGCTTCATATATCTCTTTATGAAAATTTATCTTGTCGCTTCCTGTTTTTTGAAAATATTCAAAATCGTGTTTGCCTTTAAAACACTTTATTGCTTCTTCTATTTTTTCTTTATTTATTTGCTCTACAAAAGTAATATATTTAGCATTAAAAGGGCTTATCTCTTTTTGAGTGATTACATATCTATATACTCTTTTTTTAGCACTAAACCTTGCATGAAAATCTAAAGGCACCTCTTTTACTTCTCGCACTCGAATAGATAAAGGCAATTGATAATTAAGCATTTTTTTAAGCTTTACGGTATCACTAAAATGTTTGGGTAACACAACATTAAAAACTTGCCCCGTAGCGTGAACCCCTTTATCCGTTCTTCCACTTAATATAATCTTTGCATCTACATTTAAGCGTTTAAATGCTTCTACAATTCTATCTTCTACAGCATTTTTTTGAGGTTGTGTTTGAGAACCATTAAATTCAAATCCGTCATAGGAAATAGTAATTTTAACATTCATTTAATAGACCTGTTGAATCTTTTTCATATATATATAATAACTCAATCCTATCCAAATAGGAGGAATAATATATAGCGAGTGCAAGCCAACAGTTTTAACAGCATAATCTGTAATAAGATAATAAATAACTATGCTGATAACACTAAACCCTACACTTCTATTTTTCTCATATCGTGGATTGTAGTATCCAAAAGCAAGAATTAGATAAAGAGAAATAAGAGGAAAAATAGAGATAAGTATATAAAAAGAGAATTTTTCTATTTCATAATTGGCTTTAATATTTTTCTTCCAATAGTCAAAAACAGTTGTGAAGTTTTCTGAATTTCTATTAGTAATACTTTCATTAATAATCATAGTTTCAAAATCTACTTGTGTCAACTCCTCTTTTTTAATATTAAAAAGTTTCCCATCGGTTAATTTAAAACTTAATTCAGAGTTATCATTATTTAAGGTTGCACTTTTTGAAATAATAAACTCATCGGTACTCTCTTTTGTTTTAAAAAGCTTTACCTCTTCATAGATTTTATCACTTTTGCCATCTATATAAATCATCCAGTCGCCAAACTTTTGTCCATATTCACTTGATTTAATATTGAAATTAGCTTCTCTTTTTTTAAAATCTAACATTTCAGAAGTTAGATATTTTGTTTTAGGAATAAGCCCTAGTGAGATAATAATCAAAGCAATAGAAACAATAAACGTAACTGGAAGAAAAATCTTTAAAATTTTTTTAGGAGCAAGGCCAAAAGATGTTATTACAATAAGCTCATACTCACTTGAAAGTTTTCCTAGTGCAATTACTAATGCAATAAAAAAAGAAATAGGCAAGGTATAAAACAAGATATTAGGAACAGAGTATGAATAAAGAGTCATTAACTCCATAAAATCCATTGTAATTACAGAAGTTAATGCAGCAATTCTTACTAAAAAAATAATAGAAGTAATAAAAAAAAGTCCAAAAAATATAGGAAAAAATGAAAGTGAAAGTTGTGAATATATATATTGATTTAATTTCAATTAAAAGCCTTTGATAGTGAAAAAATATACTCAACACCTAAACCCAATACTAAAAAAGGAATAAACGGTGTCTCTTGTTGTTTTTTTATAAATTTGTTATAGAGTGCTGGGATTATAGCAAAAAGTGAAGCCAAAAATATAGCTACTAAAGCTGCTTTTACTCCTAATATTGCTCCCATAATTGCAATAATTGGAATATCGCCCTCACCTAGTGCAGTTTGTGTTTTTAGTTCATCATTATTTGTTATACGGCTTTTAATATTTTGGATGTAAAAATTTAGTACAAAAACCAAAAGTACCACTCCACCACTTAGCATAAATGCTGCTTTAACTTGCTCTATTATTTCATAATTAGGAAGAAAAAAAACCAAAATTAAAGCTATTAGAAGTAAATAGTCAGGCACTGCATGATATTTTAAATCAATAAAACTTAAAAGCACTAAAATATAAAAAAGTAGTGTTGTCATAAGAAATTCTTGCGTTAATCCCAATTTATAAAAAAGTATTAGGGTTAAAGAAGCACACAATAACTCAACCGCAAAATATTGAAAACTTATTTTTTGGTGGCAAAATGCACATTTACCTCTTAAAAAGATATACGAAAAGAGTGGAATATTGTAATACCAAGGAATTAAAGTTCCGCAACTAGTACAAGCAGAACGGGTTAAAAGTGACAACTTTAAAGGCAATCTTAAAATAAGTACATTTATAAAAGAGCCAAAGCACAATCCAAAAAGAAAAATAAAAAAACTCAAACTATACGCTTCCAAAGCGTCTCTCTCTTTTTATAAAATCATCAATAATATCATCCAAATCATATTTAGTAAACTCAGGCCAATACTTTTGCACAAAAAAGAGTTCAGCATAGGCACTTTGCCACAATAAAAAGTTTGAAAGCCGTATTTCCCCACTTGTTCGAATTAAAATATCCACATCAGGGAACAAAGCTGTATCCAAACATTGTGCAATATTTGTTTCATTTATTTCTAAATTTTGGCTCACCAACTTTTGCATTGCTCTTGTGAGCTCATCACGGCTGCCATAATTAAGCGCTAAAATTTGCGTAAGTCCTGTACATTTTAGTGTTTTCTCTTCAGTTACCGCAATTGTGTTTTGTAAAGCTTTTGAAAATTTTGTAACATCTCCAATGGCTTTAAACCGCACATTGTTATTTAAATAAACTTCCAATTCATTGGTTAAATAGCGTTCTAAAAGTTTCATTAAAAACTCTATTTCAAGTTTGGGTCTTTTCCAATTTTCTGTAGAAAACGCATAGAGTGTTAAAAATTTAACTCCCAGTTTCCCACAGTGTGTGGTAATTTCTCGAACCGTTTTAGCACCCTCTTCATGCCCAGCCGTTCTTTTAAAACCTCGCTGTTTTGCCCAACGCCCGTTTCCATCCATAATAATAGCAATATGTTGGGGGAACTCATTGTTCATTAAACACTTCTTGCAGTTTTTCAAGCAATTCTAGTGAAAGAAGAAGTTTATTTCCTTCATATTTAAAGGTCTCTTCTTTATTTTCTAAAAGCAGTTCAATAACATTACTGTTTGAACCAAAAGGATTCTCTTTGCTTAAAATATTTAAGCACACCCCATTGAGATTTTTTTTATTCATCATATTTTTGGCATGAGTAAAAGCTGTTCTTTCGTCCATTTCCGCTTTAAATCCAATAGTTATAATGCCTTCTTTATCCAAATCACTTAAAATATCTCTGTTTTGCTTAAGTTCCAAACTCCAAGAATTTCCAAGCAACTCTTTTTTAAGCTTTCCCTCTTGTTTAAACGCAGGCAAATAGTCACTCACAGCAGCTGCCATAAACAAGTAAGGCGTTTTTTGTATTAGCGTGGGGTTGGAACTGTCCATAAGTGTAGTGGCAGTCAGTTTCCCTTTTTTAGCCACACGAAGTGAGTCTTGTAGGTATTCAAACATTTCATCAGCACTTTGAACCTCTATTATATGAATAGCTTTGGGTAAACTCTCATGGCCTCTTGAACTCACCAAACAGACATCTGCTCCTTTTAAATACAAAGCAAGTGCCAAACTTGAAGCCATTTTGCCACTGGAAAAGTTGCTTAAATAACGAACATCATCAATTTTTTCAACGCTCCCACCACCACTTATTACTACTTTTCTATTTTCCCAATAAGCCTCTTTTAAAAGTTCACAAGCAGTGGCATAAAAAATATCTTCAACTTCACACATGGCGCCATTTCCAATATCTCGGCATGCCAACTCTTTGGAAACGGGCTCTACTATTTTATAATTGCACAAACCAAGCATTTTCAAACTGGCTTTCGTAATAGGATTGGTAATCATATTGGTATTAGCAGCAGGACAAAGAAGCTTCATTCGTGGATATGCTAGTGCTGTTTGTGTGAGCAAGTTATCGGCAATGCCATTGCTTAGTTTATTAATGGTATTCGCACTAGCAGGGGCTAAAACAAAAATATCTGCCCATTTACCAATAGCAATATGGTTGTAAATACTCTCTTTATCCCACGATTCACTCTCTTCATTTAGCACCCTACTTTGAGAAATAGTTTCAAACGTTAGTGGAGTAATAAACTTTTGAGCACTTTGCGTCATAATAACCTTAACATTTGCCCCCGCTTTGATATAAAGCCGTATCAGTTCAAGCGTTTTATAAATGGCAATAGAGCCAGTTACCCCTACGAGAATATTTTTATTATTTAACATTAGCGTATCCACTACTTTTTCCCAAACACTTTGTAAAAATAATCAGCAATCGTTTTTAAAGGCGCTCGTGTAATGGCCAAAGAACCTTTTGCAATATTTTTAGTAATAGTACTTCCAGCTGCAATAATAACGTCATCTTCAATGGTTACAGGAGCTACGAATTGCGTGTCGCTTCCTACAAAAACATTTTTACCTATAATAGTTTCATGTTTTTTTATGCCATCATAATTACAAGTAATGGTTCCGCACCCAATATTGGTACCTTCATCAATAAAACAATCTCCCAAATAGCTTAAATGGCCCGCTTTTACGCCATTTAAATTGGCTTTTTTGGTTTCAACAAAGTTTCCAATGTGTGTATTTTTTAAAACACTTCCTGGTCTAATTCGAGCCATGGGTCCAATACTAGAGTTTTCTACAGTAGAGCCTTGAACTATTGAGTTAGTCTTAATATGAGAGTTAATAATTTTACAATTTTCCAACAGTGTTACCCCATTTTCCAAAATAGACTCGTCAACAATCTCTACACCCTCTTCAATATAAATCGTATCAGGCAGTCTCATAATAACGCCCATTTGCATAAACTCTTTTTTAATTCTGTTTTGGTGAATTATTTCAGCATCGGCTAATTCAACCTTTGAATTAACACCCTTAAAATTCTCGACGTTAACAGCCAAAGGTTTTAAAACTTCTCCTTGAATGATTGCCATTTCTACTAAATCCGTAATGTAATACTCTTTTTGGGCATTATTATTATTTAGTTTTGGCAAGTTTTCAAGTAAAAATTTTGTCTCAAATTGGTAAATCCCAGCATTTGCAGTGGTAACTGCCAGTTCCTTAGAATTAGCATCTTTTTGCTCAACAATTTTTTTAACATTTCCATTTTCAATAATCACTCTTCCATATCCATCGGCACTTTCAAGCTCTAAAACAGACATTACAATAGTAGCATCACTTTCAAACTTTTCAAGCTCACTGGCTTGTATTAAAGGCATATCCCCATTTAAAACCAAAACTTTTTCATATTTTGGCACAACTCCCATAACAGCCCCGCCCGTTCCTGGGAAATTCAGATGGTCTTGAATAACAAAATTGATATTGGAAAAATATTTTTCCATTTCAGCTTGAACTTTTTGTGCTTGGTGAAATAAAACCACGGTGATGTCATCACTTAATTTTAACGCCTCTTTTATGGAGTAGTACAACATAGGTTTACCCGAAATGGTGTGTAAAACCTTAGGTAAACTCGATTTCATTCGTGTACCCGCACCTGCTGCTAAAATAATAATAGATAGATTTTTCTTCATAATTGTCCTAGTTTATACGTTTCGTATCTCATTTTTTAAATTGCTAACAACCTCTAAAATCGATTTTTTCATTTTTTCATCGGGAATATCGTTCTCAAGCAGTTTGTCCAAATTGGCTTCATTTTTTAGAAAGAACTGTGTCACAGTTTTGCTTTTTTTATTTTTATTATACATTAAAACACCATAAGAAATTAAAAGTTCTATTAATTTTATATACCCTAAAATTGTTGCATAGTTTAAGAGTGTATATCCAGCTGCGTCAGGGTCATTAATATCTCCACCATTTGCAATAAGTAATCGGGCTATTTTAACATTGCCTTTCCATTGAGTGTGGTGCAGTGCGGTTCTTCCTAAACTGTCTTTTATTCCTAACTCTATTTTTTTAGATAACACCAACTTTTCTACCACTTCTAAATCGTCTGCAATAACAGCTTTATGTAAAAGTGTTCGTCCTTTATCATCTGTGGCATTAATATTTACACGAAATTTAAGCAAATAATTAAGACGAATTAAAAAATCATCTCGCTCATTTTTATTTGTTAAGGTCATCCCCTCTTCTATTAGCACACCAATAGGAGTCTGCCCTTTTTTATCTATTATATTAATATCAATATCATTATGAATAAAAAGGTTAAGAAGTTCTATATTGGTATATCCCATTAGCTCAAAAATAAGTGTTTGTCCGTTGCTCTTAGGTTTGTTTATTTTGGGTTTCAATGCCATTAATCTTCGTAGCAGTTCTAAGTAATCTTCACTTTGTCGTATATCATAAAATCGTTTGTGAATAGGCGTTTTATCATTTTGTTGAATTAAAATCATCTCTACTAAGTCATCAATTACCGTTCTTTCTTCCTTGTCTCTATGATCAACATCAACGCCTTTTTTAATTAAAAAGTTAATCATTTCTATTCCATTCATTCCTGCAAAAATGGCATCAAATAAAATGGTTCTCCCATCTTTATCCGTTACGCTAATATCTGCTCCTGCTTTTATTAAAAATTCAAGATTTTCATAATTTTTTTTAAAAACTTCTTTATATAAAACGCTTTTTCCCTCTTTATTGGGTAAATTTATAGGCAACCCTTTTTCAATTAACACCGAGCACAATTTAAGATAATTTCTAAACTCATTTACCAAACGATACTTACTTGAAGCATCATCAACTGGGTGTTTAGAAAGATATATCAGTTTCAAAATCTCATCTATTAAGGTAAATCCTACTTTGTCTTCTTGTTCTAAATTTATCCCTTTTTTGATTAACATTTCAACTATTTCAATATTTGAAGCCCCTAAAATCATCGTATTAAAAAGAACATTTTGTTTATTAATATCTTGAATATGAATATCTATCCCATATGAAATAAGCCATTTAGCAATGGTTTTGTCTTCTTTTAAAACTGCATAAAACAAAGCATTACGACCATAATCATCAATATTATTTAGCTCATCTTCACTTAACTCATGAATAACTTCTTTTACAATTTCTAAATTTCCACCCTCAATTGCATCAAATAAAACTGTTCTTTGGTACAAATCTACATGGCTTAAACTAGCTTGCCTGATCATTAACATTTTAAAAGCTTTTACATTGCCCTCTAACGCCAAATCTTGCATAATTGAACGCTTTGATTTATTAATATAATTAATATCAGCACCATTTTCTAGTAAAAATCGTATCATAATGCCATCGTCTAAATTAATAGCTTCGTTTAACACAGTTTTGCCATAATTATCTTCTGTGTTAATATTTATGCCTTGCTTGAGTACAAATTTAATCGCTTCTGTTTTTCTCTTTTTAACCAAATCAAAAAGTAATGTTTTACCCGATTCATCTACGCTATTAATATTAAGCTCTTTGCTTTTAAAAAGTTTTAATGCTTTTTTCTCATCAAATATATTTTGATGCAACTCTTTAATAAACTCTTTAAAAAGCAAATCATTGGATATTTTAGATTTAATTAGTTTAAGCATATTAAGTTCTCATTACTTTTTTACTTTCCTGTTGGATTTCTTCTTCGTCGAAACCCATCTTTTTGTTCACTGTTTTTATTTCTTGATCTAAAACCTCTTGCTTTATCATCAAAATTTCTGTTCTCATCTTCTAGTTTAATACCACTTTTTAAAGATGTTTCAATAAATTGGTTGAGTGAATTTCTCATCATAATAGCTTTAATACTGTCACAAAATAGATCTGGCAATTTATACGACAACCATAAGTAAAGAGATATTTTTTTAACTTCATCTTCAACTTGCAACAAATCTTTTTGAGTAATGGCTTTTTTTGGAAGCGTAATTGAGGGTTTGTATCGCACTACTTTATTTTTTAACACCGCCGCCACATAGGCTTCAAAAGCTTGTTTAATAATAAGAGACTTTTGTGTAATAGGTGCTTGTGCTAACATATATTTGTCATGAAGTTTTAAATCTCTGTGGTCAATTAAAGCAGAGGCTTCAATCATAGAAGAGATATTAGCAGCTATAAAAGGACCGCTAAAACTCATATTGTCTTTGAAAAATTTCAATATTTTAGTCAAACTTTTTGTTTGTAAATGTGAAGCAATAGCTTCAATTTGTTCGTTAGAAGCTTTAACTTTAAAAGGGGGTTTTATAGTTTTAATAGGTGCATTAAAAAGCTCATGCACATGATCCAATGTTTTTTTACTCGTAGCTCCAATAAACCCTTTTTCATGAAACCCATATCGCCCTGCTCGACCTGCTATTTGAACAATTTCATTAGGGCTTATCAGTCTTCTCTCCACTCCATCAAACTTTTCGCAAGTTGTAAACAAAATAGTTTTAATAGGCACGTTTAAG
>JBAYYP010000063.1:0-11881 GCA_041672955.1 Arcobacteraceae bacterium | reverse complement strand
ATAGGTCCTGACTTCATCAAATGGGTCACCCACTATAAATATTTAATAGGCTCTTGAAAAGCAGAGCTTTCCGCCTTCTTACTTTGTGTGGACAAAGTAAGCAAAACCACCAACGAAGCTTCAAAGCCGAAGGTTCCCTCGCTTATTATTTTTTATTTCTGAGTTGTAAAACTCACATAAAAATATGCTCCCAGCATATTTGTTCTGCTCAAACAGTTACAACTCTTTTCCGAAATAAAAAATAAACGCTCGGCTTTTCCAGATGTTGGAATATGTGATAAGGACATTTTCATACTTGATTTTCTAAGATTAAGAACTTTATTTAATTCAACAATTACTTATTATTTCTTTTACTAAAAAATATTTTATAAAACTTGGTATCCGTTATACTATTAGGATAGTGCCTGTGACTTGGAATATTATTTACAAAAAGGGCAATAATAAATAAAATAAATGCGCCACTTGCTACTGGAACTAACACATAGACAAACCCTAAAGCGTGAATTTCTTCACTTCCTATAACGGCAATAAGTGCGGTTGCTCCTCCTGGGGGGTGAAGGGTAAGGGTTAATTGCATGGCTAAAATAGAAGTGGCAACGGCAAAAGCTGAGCAAAACCAGATGGTATCTCCGAAGAGTTGGAAAGAGGAAACGCCTACAATGGCACTTATTATGTGGCCGCCTATTAGATTTCTAGGTTGCGACAAAGGAGAGTGAACGGCACCGTAGATTAGGACGGCACTGGCACCAAAGGAGCCAATAACTAGACTTAAATCTGTACCTTCTAATGTGTCATAATGAATGAATGAGATGGTTAAAATACCTATAAAAGAGCCTATCCATGACCATAGAAGGTTGGACATATCGAGCTTTTCGGTGGTGGTTTTTTTAAATTGTTCTAGAAACTTTTTCATACGGTATAATAAGTCAATTAAATGCAATACACTATGATTTAAATCAATTTAGCACTTTTAATAATAAGTTGCTAAAAAGTACTTGACAAAGTAAGACTCAGTTTGCTATAATCCTTTAGCAGTTTAATAGCAGAAGTGCTAATAATAAATCAAAGTGGTGAAAATGATTAATAAAAAAGAGTTTTTATTAGAATCAATTATTAAAGCATATATTGAACATCTTGAACCAATTGGGTCAAGCCAACTTAAAACAATGTATGATATTACGTATTCACCAGCAACCATTCGTGGCTATTTTAAAAAACTAGGCGATGAAGGATTTTTAGCACAAGAACACGTCAGTAGTGGGCGAACACCTACGACTGAAGCGTTAAAACAGTATTGGCAAACAAGACTTCAATATAAGTTGAATTTTGTCGATATAAAAGCTGCGGAAAGTTTGGCACAAAAAATTGGCTTGACTGTTTTTGTTAAAAAAGAGACTTCAGATGTTTTGCAAAGAATAATTGAAGTTGAAAAGAAATATATGGTACTTGAATTTTCAAATTCTTCTATTATTGTAAAATATTCCGATGCTTTGTATCGGTTTTTAAGTGAAATGATAGGTTTTGAAATTATGCATATTATGAATATTTCAAAGCAAGTTGGTGCCTATGAAATCTATGAAAAAGTGAATACTTTTTTGCAAAATAGAGATTTTAATATTTACAATATAAAAGAGTTTTTGAGTTTAAGTTTGAATTATAATTTTGATGATGCGTCTATCAACCTTTTTTTAAGTGGAAAGATTGTTGAAAAATGCACGGAAGGATTATATTTTGAGGAGCTGTTTCCTGCTCAATATATTGGCATTTGTCATAATTGTATTATAGAAGGCAATGAGTCTAAACTCTTTGTTGTGGGTGAGTTAAGTAAAGATTATGAATATTTTTATAATCAAATTACCATATTATAAATTTTTAGGAGAATATTTTGAGCGAAAATAAAAATGAGCAAGTAGAACAAGAGGTCTTAGAAGAGACAACGCAAGAAGAGTGTAATGAACAAGCATGTGAAAAGACACAAGAAGAGGAAATTTCACTGTTACAAGAGCAGTTAAAAGAGAGTCAAGACAAATACTTAAGAGTACATGCAGATTTTGAGAACATCAAAAAACGACTGGAAAAAGAGAAGTATCAAGCCATTGATTATGCTTCTGAAAAATTTGCACGAGATTTATTGACACCTATTGATACTCTTGAAATGGCACTAAAATCAGCCAATGCTGATTTAGATGCACAAGAGTTATTGAAAAAGTTAAAAGAGGGAATTGAATTAACGCTAAAAAGCTTTATTACTGCTTTTGAAAAGCACGATATAAAAAGTGTTGAAACAGATTCTGAGTTTGATCCCCACTTCCACGATGCTGTTATGCAAGTTGATAGTGCTGACCATGAAGAGGGGCAAATTGTACAAGAGCTACAAAAAGGCTACACGTACAAAGAGAGATTGTTACGACCAGCGATGGTCAGTATTTGTAAAAAGTAGGACTTCTTACAAATAAATGAAAAAAGAAAAATAAAGAAAACCTTTTTCACAGGCAAATATTAAAATTTTTCACTTTTCATTTTTAGTTTTTCATTTGACGCTACGCGTCACGACCGCGATGTCTTTAAACTATCGTTGAATTTTAAATTTAATAAAATAAGAAATTAATAAAAAGGATAGAAAATGAGTAAAGTTATTGGTATAGATTTAGGAACTACAAACTCTTGTATCGCAGTTTATGAAAATGGTGAGGCTAAGATTATTCCTAATAAAGAGGGAAAAAATACAACACCTTCTATTGTGGCATTTACGGACAAAGGTGAAGTTTTAGTAGGAGATCCTGCAAAACGACAAGCAATTACTAACCCTGAAAAAACTATTTATTCGATTAAACGAATTATGGGACTTATGATGGATGAGAAAAATGCTCAAGAAGCACAATCTAAAGTTGGGTACAAAATTGTAAATAGAAACGGTGCAGCTGCAGTTGAAATTGCAGATAAAGTGTATACACCTCAAGAAATTTCAGCAAAAATTTTAGGAAAACTAAAAGCAGATGCCGAAGAGTATTTAGGTGGAACAGTTACAGATGCTGTTATTACGGTACCTGCATATTTTAATGATGCACAAAGAAAAGCAACACAAGAAGCTGGAACAATTGCTGGCTTAAATGTACTTAGAATTATAAACGAACCAACCGCTGCATCTTTAGCATATGGATTAGAGAAAAAAGGTGAAGAAAAAGTTCTTGTATACGATTTAGGTGGGGGAACATTTGACGTTACTGTTTTAGAACTAGGCGATGGAACATTTGAAGTACTCTCAACAGATGGAAATGCATTTTTAGGTGGAGATGACTTTGATAATGCGATTATTGATTGGTTAGCAAAAGAGTTCAAAGATGAAAATGGATTTGACATTAAAAATGACAAAATGGCACTTCAACGACTAAAAGATGCTGCTGAAAATGCTAAAAAAGAGCTAAGTTCAGCTGAATCTACTGAGATTAACTTACCATTTATCTCTATGGGAAATGCAGGTCCAGTTCACTTGGTTAAATCATTAACACGAGCAAAATTTGAGTCTATGACAGAATTTTTAGTAAACGAAACACTAGCACACATCAAAACAGCACTTAAAGATGCTAACTTAGATAAAGGTGAAATTCAAGAAATTATTATGGTAGGTGGATCTACAAGGTTGCCTAAAGTAAATAAAGTTGTACGAGAATTTTTTGGAAAAGATTTAAACAAAGGTGTTAACCCAGATGAAGTAGTAGCTGCTGGTGCTGCTGTTCAAGCGGGAGTTTTAAAAGGGGATGTTAAAGATGTTCTTTTACTTGACGTTACACCTTTAAGCTTAGGGATTGAAACTTTAGGTGGAGTATTAACGAAACTTATTGACAAAGGAACTACGATTCCTGTTAAAAAATCTCAAACATTTAGTACAGCTGAAGATAACCAACCTGCAGTTTCTATTCATGTTGCACAAGGTGAAAGAGAATTCGCACGAGACAATAAATCGTTAGGAATGTTTGAACTTTCTGATATTCCTGCAGCTCCAAGAGGCGTACCTCAAATTGAAGTAACATTTGACATTGATGCCAATGGGGTTTTAAATGTTAGTGCGAAAGATAAAGGAACAGGAAAAGAGAATAAAATTACAATTTCAGGAAGTTCTGGATTAAGTGACGATGAAATTGAAAAAATGATTCAAGAAGCAGAAGCCAACAAAGAGACAGATGCTAAGAAAAAAGCAGTGATTGAAGTAAGAAATCAAGCAGATGCTCTTTTACACTCAACTAAAAAAACACTTGAAGAGAATGAAAGTGCAGTTTCTGAAGAAGAGAAAAAAGCAATTGTAGATGCTGCTGCTGAACTTGAAGAAGTGTTAAAAGATGATAATGCTACTAAAGAGCAAATTGAAGAAAAAGTTAAAAAATTAACTGAAGTCAGCCACAAATTAGCAGAGGCTATGTATAAAAAAGAGGGTGACGCTCAAGGTGAAGCCGCACAACCTAACAAAAAAGCAAAAAAAGATGACGACGATGTAATCGACGCTGAAGTAGAGTAACACTCTGCTTCATGCAAACGCTTATTTTTATACTCCTACTTTTCTTAATGGCACTGTTTGCGGTGCCTTTATATTTAAACCAAAAAAATGGTCGTTTAAACGAGCTTAAAAAAGGCACTTGCCCAGCTTGTGGAGCTACTCCTACACAGTTTTTTGATGAGGTAAGAAAAGTTTCGTTTAATACTTCTCCTATAAAAGAAGAACTTTTACAAAGCCACGGGTGCAGTGGTGGGCAAGAGATAAAATATACCTGTATTAAATGTGGATTGGTTGAAGTTTATAACGGGTAACTTTAAGTAATAAGCGACAAGTGTCAAGTAAATTGGTTTACTTTTCTTGCTACTTGTGACTTATTATTTTACTTTTTCTTTGTTACCTAAATAGTGCTAGAATTATAAAAATTAACTCAAGGAGTTTAGATGAAACGTGCTTTTTCGTACAGTGTTTATATTTTTTTACTTTTAATTATCACAGGGTGTACGCCTAAATATGAAAAATTTGAAGCTATTTCTCAAGGCAATTTTTCTAAAATAAGTTGGAATGAATTAGAAGGTTTTCAAAATGACGATTTGGAAAAGGCGTTTGAAGTGTTTAAAATAGGGTGTGAAAAATCAGCTCGTTTTGACCTTTTAAAACAGAGTTGTTTAAAAGCCAATGAGTATGAAAGTGCGTTGATATTTTTCCAAGAAAACTTTGTGCCTCATAAACTTTATGATGATTTCAATAAAGATGAAGGGCTAATTACCGGTTATTATGAGCCTTTGTTAAAAGGGAGTCGAACGAAATCAAAGCAGTTTCAATATCCTGTGTTTAAACAACCTAAAGATTTAATTGTGGTTGATTTAGGTTCTGTTTATCCTGAGCTTAAAAAATATCGACTTAGAGGAAAAATTGTAGGCAATAAGCTGTTGCCTTACGACGATAGAGCTAATATGAAAGAGGATGAACACAAAGATGCTATTTGTTATGTAGACAATAAAGTTGATCTTTTTTTCTTACATATTCAAGGTTCAGGACGGGTTTTGCTCGATAGTGGCGAAATAATTAATGTGGGATATGCCAATCAAAATGGGCGTGTTTATAACTCTATTGGAAAGCAAATGATGGCACAAGGTCTTCTAAAAGGGTATGGCGCTTCTATGCAAGGCATGAAAAAATGGTTTGAAGATAATCCTTTAAAAGCGGATGAAGTGTTAAACCACAATGAAAGTTATGTTTTCTTTCACGAATCTTCTAAAAGTGCTACGGGAAGTTTAGGAGTTCCATTGGTTGCTAAAAGAAATCTAGCAGTAGATCGAAACTATATTCCTTTAGGGTTACCGGTATTTATTAAAACCAAAAATCCTGTTACAAAAGAAGATATTTCAAAACTTATGATTGCAGCTGATACAGGTGGTGCTATTAAAGGAAAAATTCGTGCCGATTTTTACTGGGGATTTGGCGATGAAGCGGGTGAAATTGCTGGAAAAATGAAAGAGCTAGGTAAGCTTTATGTCTTACTTCCAAAACAGACAGTGCAATAAGTCAGAACACAATAAAATATAAGTTTTAATTATAAGGGAAAAAATGCATATCACTAACACTATTTCACAACAATTTGGAAAATTTGCCAAAAAAGAGTTTCCTTCTTTTTTTCAAAATATTATTAACAGAGCCTATGTTTACTTTTTGGGCCTAGATATGAGTGAATTTAAAGATCCTACATCGTATAAATCACTTAATGCACTTTTTACACGAGCATTAAATGAACCAAGAATTATTGACGCTTCTGCTGGAAATTTTATTTCATGTGCCGATAGTTTTGTAACGGCTTGCGGGCATTTAGAACACGATAAACTGCTTCAAATTAAAGGGATGCAATACAATATTAGTGAGCTTCTAACGTCACATATATCAAAAGAGAATGTAAAAAAAGTGAATAATGGAATGTATATGAACTTTTATCTCTCTCCTAAAGATTATCACCGTTATCATGCGAGTTTGGATTGCAAAATAACTAAACTTATTCATGTACCAGGGAAGCTTTACCCTGTAAATTTTAAATATTTAAATAAGCAGTTAAATCTGTTTATTGAAAATGAACGAGTGATTTTGGAGTGCGTAACCAATGAAAATAAACTTTTTTATATGATTTTTGTGGGGGCTTTAAATGTTGGGCAAATGGTTTTTACCTTTGAACCCAGTGTAGAAACCAATTGCGATACCTCTAAAATAAATGTTATAGAGTATGATAATTTAGAGGTTAAAAAAGGCGATTGTTTGGGTTATTTTAAAATGGGCTCAACGGTTGTTATGGTTTGGGAGAAAAATAGTGTTACCTTAAAAGATTTAACAAATCAAAAGGTTAGTTTCGGAACAATAGTAGCAAATAATTAACAAGGATTAAAAATGTCACAAACTACACAATTAACAAAAATTCCATTAGCAGGAACAAAAAAAGGTATTATCTCAATTTCTAATGTAACTGAGCCATATGGTACAGGAACTCACGATGTAGTAAGCATTGGTATTGCTTTAAATGGTGCAGATGTAGAGTGGAAAGCACACATTCCTTATGAAAATATTGATGAGCTAGTAAAAGCGCTTCAAGACGCTAAAGCTAATAAATAAAACTATCAACAAGAGGAATTTCCTCTTGTTATCTTCCGCCTTTTCTTATATTAACGGTATATTAACTTAATTTAACTACAATAGCTTTTATATTATTATTGAGGTTTTTATGAAAAAGATACTTTTATTATGCGTTAGTTTCCTTTGTGCATTTGCTTTTACCAATGATTTTTTAGAACCCCATGAGGCATTCAAACCTACTGTTACTCAAACCAATGACAAAATTATTTTTGAAGTGGAGTTGGGAAAAGATATCTATTTATACAACGACAAACTCAAAGTTTTTTTGACACAACCCCAAAAAATTGAATTAACTTCAAAAGCAACTATTCCAACGGCTGAATTTTACGATGATTTTATGGTGAACTTTGGAGATCCAACAGTTAAAGTGGAAATTGCATTGAGTGAAATTAAAGCTGTTGCTAATGCACAAGATTTTGAGATAGAATTTTTATTTCAAGGCTGCTCAAAAGCAGGGCTTTGTTATGCTCCTATGAGTGAAAAATTTCAAGTAGGAGGAGTTTCTAGCACTATTTTACAAGATGTTCAACCAATACAAATATCTCAAAACGAAACGGATATGATTACAAGTACGCTTAAAAATAAAAGTGGGGCAATTGTTCTTCTTACTTTCTTTGGCTTTGGATTATTACTCTCTTTTACCCCTTGCGTCTTTCCTATGATTCCTATTTTGTCTTCAATTATTGTCAATGCAGGAAATAAAACGCAAATGAGTGCCAAAAAAGGGTTCTTGCTCTCTTTAGTATATGTATTAGCCATGAGTGTAGCGTATACTATTGCAGGTGTCATTGCAGGAATCTTTGGGGCTAATTTGCAAGCAACCTTACAAAACCCATATGTGTTGGTTGTGTTTGCTCTTGTTTTTGTAGCATTGGCGTTTTCAATGTTTGGGTATTTTAGAATAGAACCTCCTCAATGGCTACAAAGTAAGGTCTATAAAACCACAAGCGACCAAAAAAGCCATGGCATTGTGGGTATTGCCGTTATGGGATTTTTATCTGCTTTAATTGTAGGTCCTTGTGTGGCACCACCACTTGCAGGTGCCTTAGTTTATATTGGACAAACAGGCGATGCTCTTTTAGGAGGCTTAGCTTTGTTTGCAATGAGTTTAGGAATGGGAATACCACTACTTGCTATTGGAGCAGGAGCTGGAAAGTTTATGCCAAAACCAGGCGGTTGGATGAGCAGCGTTTCAAAACTCTTTGGAGTATTAATGCTAGCTATTGCTATTTGGATGTTAGAGCGAATCATGGGTGAAATCACTCTTTATTTATGGGCAATTTTACTAATAGGAAGTGCAATTTATTGGTATGAACAAAACTATAAACATCTTTTAGTTAAAACAGTTATTGCACTTGTTTTTATCTATGGGGTAGTCAGTTTTGTAGGGGCAATTAGTGGTGCAAACAATATAATAAACCCGCTTGAAAAGTTAACACAAAACAACAGTGCAAATATCATCCAAAACGAATTATCATGGGTTTATGTGAAAAACAATCAAGAGTTAGATGCAGCTATTAAAAACTCTACAAAACCTATTATGCTTGATTTTTATGCCGCATGGTGCGTGTCGTGCAAAGAGTTAGAAAATATAACTTTTAAAGATGTACAAGTTGTTGAAAAGTTAAAAGAGTTTACGCTTATAAAAGCAGATGTTACCAATAACACAGAAGAGGACAAAGCGTTGCAAAAGCGTTTTGGTGTTTTTGGACCACCAGCACTTATTTTTTGGAATGAAAAAAAAGAGGAAGTAAACGAAGCTAAAATTATAGGCTACAAAAATGCAGAGGATTTTTTAACAATAATAAATAAGAGTTTTTAAATGTCTTATGAGCTTATTTTAATTATAACAGCAACACTTTTTGTAGCTGGAATACTACACGGTTCCATTGGCTTTGGCTTTCCTTTAATTGCCACACCAATAATTGCACTCTTTACCGATATGCAAACTGCAATTTTCTTTACCCTAATTCCTACAGTATTAGTTAATATTATAAGCATAAAAAGCGAAGGCTCTTTTTTTAATGTTGTAAAAGAGTTTTTTCCTTTTGCAATTGTCAGTACCATAGGAAGCTTGCTTGGGACATTTTTGCTCATTTATTTTAACTCAGAGTGGATAAAAGTGTTACTGGCATTGATAATATTTTTCTATTTACTAATGGATAAATTTAAAGTAAAAACAAATATAGTGCAACAACACCCTAAAAAATCTTTAGGCTTTTTTGGTTTAGGAGCTGGAGTTATGGGAGGTTTAGCAAATGCTATGTCCCCTTTGTTAATTGTTTATTCATTTGAATCAAACTACACTAAAAGCCAAACCATACAGTTTTCTAACCTCTGTTTTTTGCTAGGTAAGATTATTCAGTTAATTATTTTCTCATTTTACGCCGTTTTTACCCCTTCTCAAATGGGAGTTTCTCTTTCAACACTATTAGTTGTAGCAATAGCTTTTTTCTTTGGTGTAAAAATAAGAAGAAGAATAGACGCAAATTCTTATAAGATATTTATTAAATGGTTTTTATTTATTATGGCTGTGATGCTCTTAGTTCAGGTGTTTGGGTTTTAAAAAATAATAAGTACTAGGAATTTCAAATTGTAATTATTAAATGACTTTATGGCTTTTTAATCTCTAAACCGATAAAGTTAATCAATCAAATTTCATGCACAAAGTAGTAATTATGAATGAACTAGTTTTAAGCAACAAGAATAGTATTGAAAATAAAATTTACACCATAAGAGGTGTTCAAGTTATGTTAGATAGAGATTTAGCTTTGTTGTATGATGTTGAAACTAGAACTTTGAAACAAGCAGTAAAAAGAAATATTGAAAAATTTCCAGATGATTTCATGTTTGAGCTTACCGATAATGAAATAGATTTTATGGTATCACAACTTGTGATACCATCTAAAAAATATTTTGGTGGAGCTAAACCATTTGTATTTACGGAACATGGAGTTTCAATGTTAACATCAGTGCTTAAAAGTGCGATAGCTACAAAAATGAGTATAAATATTATCAGAACTTTTATAAACATGCGAAAATTCTTAATATCAAATGCAAGTATATTTCAAAGGCTAGATAGTTTAGAAATAAAACAATTACAAAATAAATTAGAATCAGATGAAAAATTTAATAAGATATTTAATGCCATAGAAGAAAAAGGAGTCCCACAAAAACAGCATATCTTTTATGAAGGGCAAATATTTGACGCCTATCTTTTTTTAAGTGATATTATTAAAAGTGCTAAGTATTCTATAAAATTAATAGATAATTATGTGGATGAAAGCACTTTAGTGTTGTTTACTAAAAGAGATATAAATGTAAAGATGACGATACACACAAATACCATTTCTCAGCAACTTCAACTTGATTTAAAAAAGCATAACGTACAGTATCCAAGTATTGAGATAAAGAAGTTTGACCTATCTCATGACAGATTTTTAATTATTGATGAAAAAGAGATTTATCATTTTGGTGCAAGTTTAAAAGATTTAGGTAAAAAGTGGTTTGCCGTTTCTAAGATGGATATTGATTCATTTAAGATGTTAGAGAAATTATAAATATTCATTTTAAAGTCTCAATTACTTGAAACCTCCGAATAAATTCAGGGGTTTCAATGTTTTTTAAATAAATATAAACGCACCAATAATAATAAAGAGTAAATACAATCCACCAAATACTGCACCTAATGCCCACCATCTGGCTTGTGAAATGTATCCAGCTCCGTACCAAATAGGCGATGGTCCTGTAGCATAAGGGGTTATTATTCCCATAACACCTAAGCTTCCTGCTAATAAAATAGAAAAAGGAACTAATTGTTCAGGTGACATAAGTTTCATAGCAATAGCTAGAAATATTGGCATAAGAGCTGTTGTATGGGCTGTTGTACTTGCAAAGAAGTAGTGCAATACAAAGAAAAGAATGAGCATAGAGACAATCAACATAGAAGGAGTCATGCTTGATAAATGCACTTCGGCACTTGTTCCAATCCAATCTAAAATACCTACTTTTTTAAGTCCAGATGCCATAGCAACAAGTGAAGCAAACCAAATAAGCACGTTAAAGGCTGCTTTGTTTGAAATAACATCATCCCAAGAAATAACATTGCTTAAAACCATAACAGAAACTACTGCAATAGCAGCTGTGGTTGAGTTAATTCCAAATTCACCTCCAAAAATCCATAACACAAGAGCAATGACGGCTAATGATGCCATTAAGATCTCTTTTTTAGATACTTTCCCTAGTGTTTTCAACTCTTCTGCCGCCCAAGCTGGTGCTTCAGGTGATTTTTTTTGAGTTGGAGGGTAAATTACATAGACCAACCAAGGGGTGAGTAAAAACAGAGGAATCATAATAGGAAACATAATAGAAGCCCATGCACCCCATGTAATGGTGTGACCGGTTCCCTGATTGATTAAATCTACGGCTAAAAGGTTGGGAGCTAGTGCTGTTAAAAACATTGAACTTGTTACGCAAGTAGCTGCAATGGCAACCCAAGAGATATAAGCTCCTAGCTTTCTGGGTTCATTTTCTGGGGTTGAGTTAAAAATGAGTGGAATATTACTTGCAACGGGGTAGATGGTTCCCGCACTTCGTGCTGTGTTTGACGGCATAAAAGGGGATAACACTAAGTCAGAAAAAGCTACGGCATATCCTAACCCTAAAGAGCTTTTTCCCATATATTTAACCATAATTAACGAAACTCTTTTTCCTAAACCTGTTTTTTTATATCCTAAT
>JBAYYP010000062.1:0-11886 GCA_041672955.1 Arcobacteraceae bacterium | reverse complement strand
GTTCTTGAAAAATCTTTTTTTCGCTATCTGTATTTTCAATATACTCTTTATACTCTTTTTCTAAAAAAGCAATCTGTTTTTTATCACCTTCTCTTCTTATTCGTAGCCGTCTTAGTTCTTCATCCATATCTCTTAGATGATTTACAAGTTTCTCTTCTTTTTCTATAGCATCTTGTTTAGCTTTTAACACCAACTCTCTAGCTTTATTATTAATCTCTTCTTGAGTTAGTTTTCGACTATTCATTTGATCGAGCTTTTGGTTTACAATAAACTTTTTAAGTTTTTGCTTCTCTTCTTCAATATCTGAAATTAAAAATCCGCTAGACATATAACTAATAACTTCACCATTGGAGTTTTTTATTGGCACAATAATAAGCTTTACATAATAAGGCTCTTTATTTTTTGTTACATTCTTTAGTTTTCCTTGCCATACTTTACCACCTTGTAAGCTTTCCCACATATTTTTGTATATTTGACTTGAAGTGTCTAAGTGCCTTAAAAGTTTATGAGTATTACCAATTAACTCTTCTGAAGTAAAACCTGTAGTTTCACAAAAAAGTTTATTTACATAAGTGATTTCACCTTTTAAGTTAGTCTCGGAGACCAAATTTAATTTATCTAGAACATTTTTAAACTGTTCTAAATGTTCTTGTTGTTGTAAAATAATTTTATTATTTTCTGCTTTATGGCCAATATCTTCAATTATTTTTAAAAATGTACCTTCATTGAAAGGTTTTAATATAAAATTTTCTACTTTTAGTTTAATAATTTGTGTAAAAAGAGTAGTATTTTTTAAATCAGAGATAATTAATATTGGTTTTTTCCAATCCTTTGAAGAGCGAACTTGCTGTATAAACTCTAATGCAGTTGAGTCTTCTGTAGAGATGTCAGCAATTATAATATCAATAATATTTTTAATTTTTTCGTACTCTTCAAAAATGTTTTTACTACTTAAAATAAAACACTCTTTAATCTGTTTTTTTAATAAATTTATTGTATTTTCATCATTTTCTTGGGAGATATAAAGAACTGTTGTTTGCTTTAGTAAATCTTTGTTTTGTTGTGTTAAGTCGTTCATAAAGACTAATCACTTAGCTTCGTATATCCATTTTCCTGCGCTAATTCATTGATTTTATTTTTTAATAAATCCAATCTCCAGCCATGTCTGTTGGCAAAATTTTCTATCTCTTCTTCTCTTTGCTCAGGGTTGCAAAATATATATATTCTTTTTAAAAATGGTTTTGGCACTTGAATTGCTATTAGTTGGAAGTAGTTCTCTTTACAACTTCGTGAGCAAAATGCTTTGCTCATTGCTATTTTCTTTTGACAGAAAGGACAGTGTGACATTATTTCTTACCTTTAACTATTATTTTATAAAATTTTGCATTTGTAATATCTTGTAAAAATTTTGGATCAACCTCATGTAATGCTATTATTTCAACTATATTTGTATCTATTGTCCAACCTTTCCCAGAGTCAATAAGTTTTTCCTCTTCAAACATTGCTACAAGTTCTTCTTTAGAAACAATAAGTTCTTCCATGTCATTGCCTTAATTTTATTTTTTAACTCTATCAATAACATAACCTCTATTAGATTTATTTTCAATAATATCATAATATGTTTTTTGTCTAATTTTATTAACAATATTTCTCATGGTAAAAATAGACATATCTTTACCCTTCCAAACAATATTTTTAATAGTATCATAATCAGTGATATCGTCACTTCTTTCTATTAATAATTTTATAAATGATTTTTCTAACTTTGTAAACTCAATTAAACTACCACCTTCTTTATAAAACTGGTCTCTATATTCATCAAAATAAATACCTTGTTGGAACTCTATTTTGTCGCTTCGTTTAGTTTGGTTTAAGCACATAATAATGGCAAGCTTTAAATCTTTTTGTTTTAATGGCTTAGAAAGAAAAGTATATGCATTGCTATTAATTGCACAAATAATATTTTCATTACTATCTTCACTTGATATAATTATTTTAGGAACTGTTACTTTTAGTTGCATTAGTGTTTCGCAAAGTTGCTTTAAAGTACTATCTTCCATGCAAGAGTCAATTAAAAACATATCAAATTTATTCTCTTTAATTAAATCAATTGCTTCTTGTGCATTAGGTACTAGCTTCATCTCTTTTAAGTAGTCGTCAAATTCAGCTTCTATCGTACTTTTTATCTGTTCATCACTACTTAAAAATAGGATTTTTACATTATCAAGCTTTCTGATATTCTTCAGTGATTTAAGCATTTTTACTCTCTTAGTTTAATATCTTGAGCGTATATTAGCAAAAATAATTCAATTTGTCAAAGCAAAAATAATTTTTTCTTCCTAAAAAATAACTATTTGAGATCACCCCAACTTGAAGCTGTTTGAACACTGACTTCTAGTGGAATTTCCAAAGTATATATATTTTCCATAATATTTTTAAGTTCATTGGCATATTGTTCGGCTTTTTCCTCTTTTACTTCAAAAATTAACTCATCGTGGATTTGTAATAACATCTTAATATCACTGTTGTTTTTATACTTTTTATAAATAGCAATCATTGAAAGCTTAATTAAATCTGCTGCACTTCCTTGAAACATGGTATTAACCGCTTCTCTCAAAAACATAGCTCTTTGCATTGCTCCTGCACTGTTAAAATCAAATATTCTTCTTCGTTTTAATAGTGTTTCAACATATCCATGCTCAAGTGCAAACTCTTCAATAGATTTTAAATAATTTTTAACACTAGAAAATGCTTTAAAATACGATTCTATATAGACTTTTGCTTCAGAAGAAGGAATGCCTAGCGTTTCACCCAATTTTTTACTTCCCATTCCGTAAAGCAGTCCAAAGTTAATAGATTTAGCCACACTTCTTTTTGCCGAAGCTTCTTCTTCTCCAAAAATTTTAACTGCTGTTTGTCTATGAATATCTAAGCCATCATTGAAAGCTGCAACAAGGGCTTCATCTTTTGAAAAGTGTGCCAATAAGCGAAGCTCTATTTGCGAATAGTCAATTCCTATTAAAACATTGCCTTCATTGGCAATAAATGCTTTTCGAATTCCTTTGCCCGCTTCACTTTTTACAGGTATATTTTGTAGATTAGGATTTTTACTGCTTAATCTTCCTGTGGTTGTTCCTGTGTGTAAAAAAGAGGTGTATATTCGGTTTTTTTTATTTTTTAACCCCAACTCAAGCAAAGGCTCAATATAAGTTGATTGAAGTTTATGTGCTTCTCTGTAGTCAAGCAGTAAAGGAATAATAGGATGTTTTCCTTCTAAACCATGCAAAACCGCTTCATTGGTACTGTAGCCTGTTTTTGTCTTTTTAGATGTTGGCAATTTTAACTCTTCAAAAAGTATTGCACCCAACTGTTTGGGTGAATTAATATTAAATTTACTGGCACTTAACTCATGAATTTCTTCGGTTAATTGGGCTAAATATTTACCGTTTTTCTCTTTTAATGCATCAAGAAGTTTAACATCTACTTTAATACCATTTTCTTCTATATATGCCAATACATAAATAAAATCAAACTCCACTTCTTTAGCTATTTCTAAAAGATGTTCGCACTCTTTTTGTTTAAACTCCTCAAGCTGTTTAAAGTAAACGCCATAGGTAATATAAGCATCTTCACTGGCATATAAACAAGCACTTGCCATATCAATGTTGGCAAAGGTTTCATCTTTTTTAACTATATCTTTAAACGCAATCATTTTATGGTCAAAATATTTTAACGCTAAAGCATCCAGCCCTACTTTCGCTTCTGTGTTTAAAAGCCATGCTAAAATCATGGTATCGGCATAGAGTTTTAACTCAAGATTAAAATTTTGTTTTACAATTTGGAAATCATATTTAAAGTTTTGAAGCACCAAACGGTGAGTATTTAGCAATTCAAGTGCGTTAATAGCAATTTCTTTTGAAATTTGCTCTTCCACCCCTAAATAGTGGTGTGCTATTGGTACATAATAGGCTTTGCTAGGTTCTGTACAAAAAGAGAATCCCACAATGGAAGCGGTTAAAAAATCCAATCCCGTAGTTTCGGTGTCAAATGCTACAATACTGTTTTCGGGAATTGCTTTAATAACACGGAAAAGTTCCTCCTCATTGTTAAGTAAAATTGCTTCAAAACTTTGCTTTACTTCAATTACTTCGGGAGTTGTTTTTGAAGTAAGTTCTAAAGCAGTTCCATTCTCTTTTGTTTCATAATGCAAGCCGTTTTCTTTAACGCGTTGAACAATACGATTTAAATCATATTGCAATAAAAGTGGTTCTATTCTAATTATAGGGTTAAGAATTGGCAAAACAAACTCTTCTAGAACATCAATACTATGAGAATCGGTTTTCAAAGTAACGAGTTGTTTGCTTAAAAATGCCATCTCTTGATTTTCTTGCAAAAGTTTTGCCCATCTTGGTTTTTCAATATTTTCAATATTGGCATAAATATTTTCAAGCGTATCAAACTGTTCAATCAACGCTTGTGCAGTTTTTGCACCTACTCCTTTAACACCGGGGATATTGTCGGCACTGTCACCAATTAAGGCTTGATAATCAATAAATTGCGTAGGTTTCACCCCATATTTTGTAATGCATTTATCTTCGTTGATAATCTCTTTTTTAATGGGGTCAAACAAAAAAATGGTATCGTCATCTATTAGTTGATATAAATCTTTGTCATGACTTACAATTCGTACAATTAGTCCCTTTTGCTTGGCATCGTATGCAATGGAAGCTACAATATCATCGGCTTCAAAACCTATTCTAGAAGCAGTTTTAAAGCCCATTTTCTCAATCCATGAAATAGCTATAGGAAGTTGTGCCAGTAAATCTTGCGGTACTTCTGCACGGTGAGCTTTATATTGGCTATATAAATCATTTCTAAATGTTCCACCAGGAGAGTCCAGTGCAAAGACAATATAATCTGTTTTAAAATCTTTTCCAATACTTAGTATAAAGTTCATAAAGCCTGTTAGTAAGCCTGTTGGAAACCCTGTTTTTGACTTTAAAGGAGGAAGTGCAAAATAACTTCTAAACAAAAATCCAAAGGTGTCTATAATGGTAATGGTTTTACTGTTTTGTGGTCTATTATGATTTGATGGCATGAATATTTTTCCTTTTTTTAGCATATATATAATATAATAAATTCACTTAAATGATAAAATAATTTTATATCCGGAGCCATAATGACACTTGAGATTGAGAAGCTAAAACGAAACAATAATGAACTGCGAGAAATAGTCAACAACTCTTGGGACGGAATTGGAATTATCGACAAGCAAAGCAAGTTTATTTATGTAAATATGGCATTTTCTCCCATTTTAGGATACCCCAAAGAGGAGCTTCTTCAATTTACGTTTGAATCCCTCATTTTAGATGAATATAAAGAAGATTTTAGAACACTTTTAGAAAAAAATGTAGAAAACCGATATTCCAGCGAAGTACAAGTGGTGTGTCAAAGAAAAGATAACCAAAAAGTATATCTGCAAATTACTATTTCACTTATGCTTAATAAAAAATTCTTCGTAGTTAGTGCTAAAGATATTACCAAACAAATTTCAGATGATGAAATTTTAGATCAATATGTCCTTTCCTCACATACGAATATTGATGATACTATTACTAAAGTGAGTTACGCATTTACTCTATTAAGTGGGCATCAAAAAGAGGATTTAATTGGAAAAAAACAACATGAAGTTCTTTTTAACAACTCTTCAAGCGACCAACTTAGCAAAGTAATAGAGGCTATAAAGAAAGAAAAAGAGTGGGAAGGGCAAATTTCATGTCTAAAAAAAGATGGTTCTATTTTTTGGGTAGATGTAAAAGTTAAACCCATTTACAATAAATATGGTGATATTACGGGACTTACGTACTTAATGTTTGACGTTACAAATGAATTAATGTTAACTTCACAAAAACAAAACTTAACCGACCAAGTTTCGTTGGCACAAGATGAAATTAAACAAAAAGATAAAATTTTAGTACAACAATCTAAACTGGCCGTCATGGCAGAAACTCTACAAATGGTTTCACACGAATGGAGACAGCCTTTAAATATTATCTCTATACAAGCCCAAAAACTTGAACTGCAATACTCAATGGACTTAGAACCTAAAGCGGAAGATGCAATTATTGCACTTGAAAACATTAAAAACACAGCGGCACAACTTTCAGCTACCATTGAAGAGTTTCAAAACTATGTTAATTTAAAAAGTACTAAAAAAGAGGTAACTGCCAGTCAAATTGTAAAAAAAGCAATTGAAATATTCAAAAACGACAAAGAGACGCAAAATATTGACTTCTTAAAAGAGATCATGGAAGAGACTCCATTGTTTGAAACTTACGAGAATGAACTTACCACTATTTTAATCAATTTACTTATGAATTCAAAAGAAGCAATTTTAAGAAATAGTGTTAAAAATGGCGTTATAAAACTCAAAGAGTACTTCAAAGATGACTATATTTACTTTGAGATTAGTGATAATGGCAAAGGTATAAATGAAGAGATTATGGGGCGTATTTTCGAACCCTATTTTAGTACAAAAGATTCTCAACACGGAGTGGGTTTAGGTTTATATACATGCAAAATGCTTGTAGAAAACCATTTAAATGGTACGATTGAAGCACAAAACCACAACACGGGCGCTCGTTTTATAATTAAGCTCCCTATTAAATAATAAATAATAAAAGGTAAAAAAATGATAATTATTCCAGCACGACTTAATTCAAGCCGTTTTGAAAATAAAATTTTAGTTGATATTTTAGGTTTACCTATGGTCATTCGAACGGCTAAGCAAGTAAGTGCTTTAGACAAAGTAGTTATTGCAACTGACTCTCAAGAGGTTATAGATTTAGCTGCACAACATGGCATTGATGCCGTTATGACTTCAAAAAGTCATATGAGTGGAACAGACAGGATTAATGAAGCAGCAAATATTTTAAACCTTCTTGAAGATGAAATAATAATCAACGTTCAAGCAGATGAACCTTTTATTGAGCCTTTAGTGGTGCAAAGTGTAATTAATAGAGTAAAACAAGCCAAAGAAAACAATGAAAATATAATGATGGTAAGTTGTCATAAAAAAATAAGTTCAGAATTAGCAGATGACCCTAACCATGTTAAAGTGCTTCTTAATGGCAATCAAAACGCCATTTATTTTTCAAGAAGTAAAATTCCATACCACAGAGACCACCATGAAAGCTCCTCTTATTTTGGTCATTTAGGCATTTATGGGTTTACGAAAAAATCTTTAAATGATTTTTGTCAATTAAAAGATGCCCCTCTTGAACATATTGAAAAATTAGAGCAGTTACGCGCTATTTATTTTGGGTATATCATTGCTATGGTTGAAGTAGAGTCAAAATCGTTTGGTATAGATACGCAAGAGGACCTGAAAAATGCCATTAAACTCTTTGGATAAATAGAAGTTTAACTATTAATAATGTAAAATCAAAAGATGTTCAAAAAGGATTTTAATGCTTAACAAAGAGATATTACAAAGTATAAAAGTATTGTATGTTGAAGATGAAGACGAAGTTCGAAACTTTACTGCAAAAACTATACAAGCCATTGTAAAAGAGTTAGTAATTGCTCAAGATGGTTTAGATGGCATTGAAAAATTTAAAGAAAATCCTGATATTGATTTAATTGTTACTGATATTAATATGCCAAAGATGGGCGGCTTAGAGATGTGTGAAGCCATCCAAAAAATAAATCCTAATATTCCTATTGTAATTACTTCCGCTCACAATGACCCTGATTTCTTAAAAAAATCTATTGATATAGGTGTAGATGCTTATGCCATGAAACCTGTTGATTTATACCAACTTCTTGATTGTATGATTAAAGCCATTGAACCCATTTTTTTGCGAAAACAATTAGAAAATTTAAACCTTTCATTAGAGACAAAAGTAGAAGAAGGGATTAAAAAGATAAAGCTTATTTTAGATGCTCAAGACAATATTGTTATTGTAACAGATGGTACAAATGTTAATCATGTCAATAAACGCTTTTTAGATTTTTTTCAAAAAAGTTCACTTGAAGAGTATTTAAAAAGCAATCAATGCATTGATACTTTTTTTAAAAAAGAGAATAACTTTTTTTATCAAGAAGAGACCAATTCAAATGAATCTTGGATTGAAAGCATAAAAAAACTTCCTGAAATTCAAAGAGTTGTTAAGTTAACCAATAAAGAGAATGAAGATAGAATTTTTACGGTAAAAATACATGAATATGACAACGATGAAAAATATTATGTTATTTCATTAACTGACATTACGCAAATTAAACAAAAATCGAATCTTTTAGAGTATCAAGCCAATCACGATCAGTTAACTGGTTTATATAACCGTCAAAAATTTCAAGATGTTTTTACTAAAGAATTAAGAAGAAGCAAACGCTACAACAACCCTTTGTGCATTATTTTATTTGATATAGATAATTTTAAAACCATCAATGACAGATTTGGTCACGAAGCAGGAGACGTTGTATTAAAGAAAATTGCACAGATTATCTCTTCAAACTTAAGACAAATAGATATTTTTGTGCGTTGGGGTGGAGAAGAGTTTATTGTTTTACTTCCTGAGACAGTTTTAAAAACGGCATGCGATGTGGCAGAAAAACTTCTAGAGTGTTTAAGTGTATTAACATTTGACTTTATGGATGAAATCATAACCGCTAGTTTTGGGGTTTCTTCTTTAAAAGAAGACGATGATGAAACCAGCTTAATTCAAAGAGCAGATGAAGCGTTATATGAAGGTAAACGAAATGGTAAAAACCAAGTAGTTGTAGAGAAAAATTAAATTTTAAAAGTTGGAGAGTTTGCCTATTAAAAGGTAAAATTCTCTCCTAGATAATGCTCTCTTACGCTTCCATCTGTTTTTATTTCATCGGCATTACCTGAAGCTAAAACACTTCCACTTTTCATAACATAAGCTCTTGTGCAAATTTGTAAAGTTTCACGCACATTATGATCGGTAATTAAAATCCCAATTTTTCTTTTGGCTAACTGGTAAATTATTTCTTGAATATCTTTAACAGCAATTGGGTCAACACCTGCAAAAGGCTCATCTAAAAGTAAAAACTTCGGTTGTGAAATTAACGCTCTCGCAATTTCAGTACGGCGTCTCTCACCTCCTGATAAGGAGATTCCTTTTCGTTGCCTGATGGGTTCAATATTGAAAATAGAGAGTAACTCCTCTACACGTTTATGTTGTTCTTCTTTATCTTCATAGATCACTTGTGCTGCTAACATTAAGTTGTCTTCAACGCTTAAATCTTTAAAAATAGAGGATTCTTGTGGTAAATAGCCAATACCTTTTAATGCTCTTTTATGTAAAGGCAATGAGGTAATATCTTCTCCATCAAAAAACACTTTTCCACTAGTAGGCTGTACTAATCCGCATACGGTATAAAAACTTGTAGTTTTCCCAGCACCATTGGGTCCTAAAAGACCTACAACTTCACCGCTATTAACTTCAAGAGAAATACCGTGCAAAATTTGTGTTTTTTTAATTCTTTTTGTAATATTTTTTATCTCTAATTTATGCATGAATACGGTATCGCCTTTTGTCGTTTAATTTTTCAATGCCCACTTTAATAATTTCAAAACCATAGCTTCTTAATAACTCTTCTAGAGCATCATCGCCCCACTCTACAAAGTGAACACCCTCTTTTTCAAACTCTTCTAAAAGCCCCAAAGAGATAAACTCTTCTAATGTTTTATTATAAACATCATAGTGGTAAAAGTTATTATCATAGACATTTTGTATGCAAAAAGTAGGAGAAGTTACTTCAGAAGTTACTCCACAAGATTCTAAATAAGCTTTCACAAGCGTAGTTTTTCCACTGGCTAAGTCGCCTTGCAACAAAACCACAACACTATTTTGACTGATACTATTTTTTAAATAATCCACTACTTTACTTAAATTTTCAAGCGAAACTTCATACTCTTTAATCAATAATTTACCTTAACTTAGTGTACAAATTCATTGGAAACTTCAATGATTTGTTCAAGTTTTTTATATGCAGAGCCATTTTCTATGGCTTCTTTTGCCATAATAATGCCCTCTTCTGTTGAGTTGACTTTTCCATCTACTAACAAAGCAAAAGCAGCATTTATTATGACAATATCTCTTTTAGCTCCTTGAATACTTCCATTTAGTATGCCTTTGGTAATGAGTCCATTTTCAGCAGGCGTTCCGCCTTCAACTTCTTCTTTGTAATACAGATCAAAGCCATACTCTCTTGGATCAATAATAAAGTTTCTTATATTTCCTCTTTCAACAAATGAAGCGTGAGTTACATCGGAGATAGAAATCTCATCCATATTATCATTGGAACTTAAAACCAATGCTCTTTTAGCTCCTAAAAGTACCATAGCTTCAGCAATTCTAGTAACAAAAGATTTATCAAAAACTCCAATAACTTGCTTGTGTACCATTGCCGGGTTAGATAATGGTCCTAATATATTAAAAATAGTTCGGTGAGGAATACTTTTTCTAATAGGCATAATATATTGCATAGCAGGGTGATGATTTTGTGCAAACATAAAGCAAAAGCCTGTTTTTTCAAGCATCTTAACTTGGTCATCACTGTTGATATCTAAATTAACACCTAAAGATTCCAACATATCAGCACTACCACTGTTACTTGTAATACTTCTGTTACCATGTTTTGCAATTTTTGAACCACAAGCAGCAATTAAAATTGCCACCGTTGTAGAGATATTAAAGCTGTTGCTGTTATCTCCGCCTGTGCCACAATTATCAATTAATTCCTCTTTTAAAGAGTAAGGAATATTTAATGGAACAGAGTGTTCTCTCATAGAACTAGCAGCTGATGCAATATCTTCAGCTGTTTCACCTTTTTCATACAAACCAATTAAATATTCTCTAACCTCTTCGGGCGGAATTCTATTTTCAAATATATCATGAAATTTAAATTTTGTTTTATTAAACATGCTTTTCCTATTTTTATACCATGTTAGTCACATCGTATAACATATTCCTCTTGTTTTGATTTTGGAGTTGATTTTGTTGTAGGTATTTGTAATACTTTAAAGGTTTCATTTTTATCCAAATATCGTATTTGAATAATATCCCCTACTTTAACTTCTTTGGCTTTTTTTACACTGACATTGTTTAAAAAAACAACTTTATGCTCCAGCATATCTTCTGCTACGGCTCTTCTTTTAGTAATATTTACTGCGTTTAAAAATTTATCTATTCTCATAAAGAAGATTATAGCTAATCTTAGATAAAATGTTCCACTTAAAAAATGAGAAACAATGGAGAAACAATGAGTAAAAAAGATGTTAAAAAAGTAGTTCTTGCCTACAGTGGCGGATTGGATACTTCAATTATTTTAAAATGGCTTCAAGATGAGTACAAAGCTGAAGTCATTACTTTTACTGCTGATTTAGGTCAAGGTGAAGAGGTAGAACCTGCACGACAAAAAGCGTTAGCGTGTGGAATTAAACCTGAAAACATTTTTATTTTAGACATTAAAGAAGAGTTTGTAAAAGATTATGTTTTCCCAATGTTCAGAGCCAATGCTATTTATGAAGGTGAATATTTACTAGGAACTTCAATTGCTCGACCACTAATTGCAAAAAAACTTATTGATATTTCCAACCAAACAGGTGCAGATGCTGTAAGTCATGGAGCAACAGGAAAAGGAAATGACCAAGTAAGATTTGAATTGGGAGCATTAGCTTTACGACCCGATATTAAAGTAATTGCACCATGGAGAGAGTGGGATTTAAATTCAAGAGAGAGTTTATTAGAGTATGCCAGACAACATAACATTGAAATTTCTCAAAAACACGTTGATGCAAATGGAAATCCACAAGTTAGTCCTTATTCTATGGATGCCAACTTACTTCATATTTCA
>JBAYYP010000061.1:0-11968 GCA_041672955.1 Arcobacteraceae bacterium | reverse complement strand
TTTTCAAGAACGACTAGAGAAAGTTTTAGCAGCAGGACGAAAATCATATGAGAAATCTACACTTTATAAAAAGAAATATGATGTTTTAGTTGTTAAGTTAAAGCGTTCTAATGATGGTATTAAAACACTTCAAAGTTATATTGATGAGTATCGTAGTAAAATTGATGACCTTCAAGATGTCATCAAACACCATGAGAAAACCATACACAATCTACAAAAACCAGCTTAATTAGAGACTTTAAACTTCTTCATTGTGGATATAAAGCCCAAAGAGGTTTTGGCTTTATAAAATTTTAATTTTTAATTGTTTTTTTTATATAAACAAAAGCTAATATACTTGCAATTAAAGTCATAAATGAGATTAATATTCCCATTGTAAGCCAATTGCTATATAAAAACCCTAATTGCAAATCTGGTTCTCTGAAAAACTCTGAAATTATCCTAGTAATTGAGTATAAAATTCCATATATAATAGCCAACTCACCATTGAAACTTTTTCTTTTTCTATAGATATATAAAATAATAAATACTAAAAGACCTTCTAAAATAGCTTCATAAAGCTGTGATGGATGTCGCAAGATTCCATTTACATTAATTGCCCAAGGAACATCAGAAACGCGACCTACAAGCTCTTGATTTACAAAGTTTCCAATTCTACCTAAGACATATCCAGCACTTATCCCTAAAACTGCAATATCGGCTAAAAACCAAAAAGAAACCTTGTTTTTTCTGCAAAACAAATATGAAGCCAAAATAAATCCAATAAATGCACCATGGTAACTCATGCCCGAAATCCCAGCATATACGCCATTAATATAAGGGTTAAAAATTTGCCACGGATGGGTTAGATAGTAACTGGTGTGGGTATCATAAAAAAGAACATACCCAATTCTTGCACCTAAAATTACTCCAATTTCGGCCCACCAAATATAGCCGTCAAAAAGTTCTGACTTTATAGGAAGTTTGTCTTTTTTAATAATCCATTTTGCAACAAAAATAGCACTTAAAAGTGCCGCTGCATACATAATTCCATACCAATGGACAGCAATTGAGCCTAAGTGAAAGGCAACTGGATCAAAGTGTGAATAGATATTTTGCCAAAATTGCATTATTGTTCTAACGCTTGTGCTATGAGTTCAATAGGATTTTTAAATATAATATCATCGGCATTGGCTAAATGTAACGAGTTTACAATTTGCATTCGACACGCACTGCATTCCGCACTTACAATATTGGCATTAGTTTCTTTAATCATGGCAGCTTTGGGCATTCCCGCTGCTTTTGCAAACTCATATTTTTCAGTTTGCATGGTAACTCCACCAAACCCACAACATCGGTTAGGATCACTCATTTCAGTTAAGGTGTAGTTTTGTGCTAAAAGTTTTCGAGGCTCTTTATGAATGCCTTGCATTTTTTTAGCATGGCATGGGTCATGATAGGTAACCAAATCCGATACATTTTTTCCTTTAGAAGCCAAAATTTCTTGAAGTTTGGTATTGCTTTCAAGCCATTGAGTTGCCATTTTTACCTTTGGAGCAATTTTAGCGGCTCTTTGCTTCCATTCAGGCTGATTGTGTAAATAGTGAACCCAGTCAATATTTATCATGGCACTGCAAGTGGCTTCAGGAATAATAATGGCGTCAACATCGTCAATAAAAGTTTCAAAATATTCAATATTTTTCTTTACCAAATAATCAACCGTATCAAAGTCGCCTGTAAAATAAGCAGGGGCACCACAGCAGAGTTGTTTTTTAGGAATAATGGTGTCAATCTCTAACGTTTTTAAAATTTTCACCAAGGCATCACCAATGTTAGTGTAAGCATAATTTCCCATGCAGCCAATAAAAATAGCAACTTTCTTTTCACTTTTTTGTTCAACGGGTGAAAATTTTAAGTTTTCTGGATATTTGTTTAAAAAAGAGACAGAGTCAGCAAAGGGCAAAGCTCTGTCTTTTTTAACAATAGGTAATGAAAATCGTGGTGTTGCACTTTGGTTTTCGTGGTTAATTTTAAGTCCACATGTTTGAAAAACATAGCCTAGTTTAGACATAAAATCCATAACTTTTCTATGTCTTAATAGAAAGAAAAAGAGTCTTTTATACCAAGCAATACCATATTTTTTTGCAATATCGGCTCTTACTTGCTCAATTATAATATCTGTTGGCAAACTGTTAGGGCAGACTTCTACGCAATTGGTACATAAAAAACAGCTTTCAAAAATATCTTTAGCTGTTAAATCCAGCTCTAGCTCATCTCTTTTATACGCTCCAAGTAGGTCTATAAATCCTCTAGGAGAGGTAGCTTCATCTTGATTTATATTAAAAATTGTACAAACGGGCTTACATTTACCGCACTTTATACAGTCATCACTTATTTTGGTGTAATCAAATTTTTCCATCTATATTGTTTTACTAAACCTTCGTTTGTTTTCAGGAACTTTTTTTAAGTATGCATCAAAAGGCATACAAATATTTCGTATAAGCATTGTTCCTGTTTGGCTAACCGTAATTTTATCGTCTGAAATTGAAATTAACTGGGCTTCTTTAAACTCATCTAATTCTTTTAAGTCATCTTTAAAATAAGCATTAAAATCAATGTTAAATGTTGACTCTACTCGAGGAATATTTAAAGAGAAGTTACTCATAAGCTCCATTATAACTGCTTGTCTAATTTGGTCATCTAAACTTAACGCGTACCCTTTAAATACAGGTAAATGCCCACTATCGACCGCATCTTCATACTCTTTTAAATCTTTAAGGTTTTGCACATAATAATCAACGCCATTTCCAATAGATGTAACTCCAATTCCAATTAAATCAGCTCCCCCTTTAGTGGTATAGCCTTGAAAGTTTCGGTGCAGTTCACCTTTTTGGATGGCTTTAAAAAGTTCATCTTCAGGTTTAGCAAAATGGTCCATTCCTACCATTTTGTAACCATTTTGAGTAAAGAACTCAATAGTTTGTTTTAAGATTTCTAGTTTTTCACTAGGAGGTGCAAAGGTTGTTTCATCGAACTTTCTCATGGTTTTCATAAGCCATGGAACGTGTGCATAGTTAAAAACTGCTAGTCTATCAGGGTTTAGCGTAATAACTTTTTCTAAAGTCTCCTTAAATGTTTCTTTGGTTTGAAAAGGAAGACCATAGATTAAATCAATATTTACAGAAGTTATTCCTGCTTCTCGTGCAATTTGCATTACATTTTGGGTAGTTTCAAAAGGTTGAATACGGTGAATCTCTTTTTGAACTTTCTCATTTATATCTTGAACTCCAAAGCTTAAACGGTTACAGCCGCCTTTTTTTAGAACATCCATATGCTCTTTAGTAAAATAACGAGGATCAACTTCACATGAGATTTCAGCATCATCACTAAAATTTGGGAAAGTTTGTTTAATAAGATCTATTACCTCACCTAATTGTTCGGCACTTAAATAAGTAGGTGTTCCTCCACCAAAGTGCATTTGAGTGACAACTCTGTTCGTATCTAAACGTTCTTTTAAAAGAATCAACTCTTTTTTAAGATACTCTAAATATTTAACTTTTTTATCCTCTTTTGAAGTAAAAATAACGTTGCAACCACAAAAATAACAAGCACTTCGGCAAAAAGGAATATGAATGTATAAAGATATTGCTCGTGAAGAGTCTTGAGCTTTGAAAAAATCAATTAAATTCTCTTCGTTAAACTTTTCCGTAAACATAGGTGCTGTTGGATATGAAGTATATCTGGGACCTGGTTTTGAATATTTTTCATATTGTTTAAAATCAATCATTTCGTTTTCCATCTAACCAAACCATAATTCCTTTTTGAGCATGAAGCCTGTTTTCGGCTTCTTCAAAAACTCTGCTTTGAGAACCTTCAAATACGCTTTCGCTTACTTCATAACCTCTGTAAGCTGGTAAGCAGTGTAAAAATATTGCATCTTTTGAAGCAAGGCTCATCATTGAATCATCAACAATATAGCCTTTAAACTCTTTTATTTTATTCTCTTTTTGATCTTCTTGCCCCATAGAAATCCATGTATCAGTTGTTACTACGGTTGCGTTTTTAACAGCTTCTTTTGGGTCATTCCCTACACTTATTTTTGCTCCTGAAATTTTTGCAAATTCCAGTGCTTTTTGTAAAAACTTAGGATTAACTTCACACCCTTTAGGCGTTGCAATTCTTAATTCAAATCCCATTTTAGAAGCTAACATCAGCCATGAGTGGGCTAAATTATTTCCATCACCTATATAAGCTGCAATTAAATTTTCAGTTTTTTCTGCTTCCATTATGGTTAAATAATCAGCAATTAATTGAACGGGATGAAAATCATCGGTTAGTCCATTAATAACAGGAACTTGTGAATGTTTTGTAAACTCTTCAAGTTTTGCGTGTTCAAATGTTCTAATCATTACCATATCTACCATTCTAGTAATAACTCTGCTTGTGTCATTCATAGGCTCACCTCGTCCTAATTGAATGTCATTTGAAGATAAAAACAACCCAATACCGCCTAATTGATAAATGCCCGCCTCAAAGCTTACACGTGTTCTTGTGCTGCTTTTTTCAAATATCATTCCTAAAACTTGTTTGGGCATATAATCTTTGTAGACCTTATTTTTAGTCTCTGTTTTTATCTTCAAAGAGAGTTCGAGAATTTCTAATAATTCTTCTTTGGTGAAATCTGCTAATGTAAGAAAATGTTTCATTTGTACTTCCTTGAATTTAATAAAAGAGATAATTCTACATCAAAAGCCTTTATTTACTTCTTAATGTTTTTTTAAATTAAAATAAAGCTATTTATTTAATCCAAATTGGATAAAATGCCATTAAATTAAAGGAACACAATGTTGCAACAAAGTTATTTAAAGAGTTATTTTTACTACACCGCACTTTTTGTTATTATCATTGCTGGATTAAAAGTTGCCAGTGAGATTGTAATTATATTACTGTTATCTATTTTTATCTCCTCTTTACTCTCCGCTTTTTTAGTATATTTAACGAAGAAAAGATTTCCAAAATTTATCTCTTACTCCTTATTGGGCTTCTTGTTTTTTCTTTTTTCTTTTTTAATTACTTATTTAGTCAATACTTCTTTAGCCAATTTTGTAAATTCTCTACCTATATATGAAGAGAAAATTAAACAATTAACGCTTTTTGTTTTCTCGCAGTTGGAAAGTTACAATATACATATTAATAAAGATGAAATAATTAAGCTGTTAGATTTTAATTATTTGTTTACTTTTAGCAAGGATATTATCAGCAATTTAGGAGTAATTCTTTCAAAATTACTGTTAGTTACCATTGGAGTGGCTTTTATTCTTTCAGAAACCAAACTTTTTAATAAAAAACTCAAACTTATTTTTAAACAAGACAGAAAAAAAATGTTAAGTTTTAATCTTTTTTCAAACAACTTGCAAAAATATTTTGCTGTTAAAACATTTACAAGTTTTTTAACAGGTTTATTAATATATATTGTATTGTTATTTTTTGGAATACAATACGCACTTCTTTGGGCATTTATAGCCTTCTTATTTAACTTTATTCCTGTGGTGGGTTCAATCGTTGCAGCTGTTCCAGCTGTTATAGTTTCTTTGGTTACTAATGATATTCAAAGTACACTTTGGTTAATTATTATTTATATTATTATTAATATTTCCATTAGTAATGTACTTGAACCAAAGTTTATGGGAACACGTTTAAATCTCTCTCCTATGGTTATCTTTTTCTCACTTATTTTTTGGGGTTGGGTCTTAGGAATTGTGGGAATGTTTCTAGCAGTTCCTATTACAATGACCATTAAAATCGCATTTGAATCGTCTGAAAACACCAAATGGATAGGGCTGCTTTTAAGTAATATTTCTAAAGAAAAAAGAGCTGTTTAATTTTATTATTATTGAATGCTTTAGCGTCACTTCTTCCTTTTCTATGACACTTTAGTGTCAAAATAAATTATTATTTATTAAGTAGGAATCGCATAGAATTCCACTTAATTAAAGGAAGGTGAATGCTAAAAAAAGTTTTAAAAAGAAATGGTTTTAATGAAGAATTTGAATCATACAAAATTGAAGATGCTATTAAAAAAGCATTCAAAAGTGAAAATGTCAATTACGACAATGAAGTTTTTTTTAAAGTTATAGAAAAAGTAAAAAGCAAACGCGTAGTAGCCGTTGAAGATATTCAAGATATTATTGAAAAAGAGCTTTATAAAAGTAGATATTTTGAAGTTATGAAATCTTTTATGCTGTATAGAAATATGCATAAAATGCAACGAGAACATGTTTTAGGTTTAAACGAAGACACTACTTACATTAACTCCACGCAAACTATTCAAGAGTACATTAATGGAAGCGATTGGAGAATTAAAGCCAACTCAAATACAGGTTATTCTCACGCAGGATTAATTAACAACAGCGCAGGAAAAGTTATTGCCAATTATTGGCTAGATAAAATTTACTCAAAAGAAGAGGGATATGCCCATAGAAATGGGGATTATCATATCCATGATTTAGACTGTTTAAGCGGATATTGTGCAGGGTGGAGTTTAAGAGTATTGCTAGATGAAGGTTTTAATGGAGTTCGAGGTCGAGTTGAATCAAGAGCACCTAATCATTTTAGAGAAGCTTTAGGTCAAATGGCAAATTTCTTAGGAATCTTACAAAGTGAGTGGGCAGGAGCACAAGCGTTTAGCAGTTTTGACACCTACTTATCGCCGTATGTATTTAAAGACCAACTCGATTACAAAGAGATTAAAAAAGCAGTTAAAAGCTTTGTCTATAATTTAAATGTTCCTGCACGTTGGGGACAAAGCCCATTTACCAATATTACAATTGACTGGACAGTGCCTTTAGATTTAAAAGATCAAACACCCACACGAAACACTGAACACTTATTTAAACATGTTAACGATGAAACACTTTTAGCACTAGCAAAAGAGAGAGGTTGTCACTCTTTAGAAGAGTTAACTTATAAAAACTTTCAAAAAGAGATGAATTTAATCAACAAAGCCTATTATGAAGTAATGACAGAAGGCGACAGAACAGGGCAACCATTCACCTTTCCAATTCCTACGGTTAACATTACAGAAGATTTTGACTGGTACGGTGAAAATACCGATATTTTATTTGAAAATACAGCAAAAATAGGAAGTTCTTACTTTCAAAATTTTATTGGAAGCCAATACACTAAAGATGAAAATGGCAACTTAATTATCAATGAAGAAGCCTATAAACCGGGTCATGTAAGAAGTATGTGTTGCAGGTTGCAACTTGACTTAAGAGAGCTATTAAAGCGTGGTGGGGGTCTTTTTGGAAGTGCTGAAATGACGGGAAGTATTGGTGTAGTTACTATCAATATGGCTCGTTTAGGATATTTGTATAAAAATGACAAAGAATCACTTTACGAACGACTTGAAGTCTTAATGGATTTGGCAAAATCTACTTTGGAAAAAAAGAGAGTTTTTGTGCAAGATATGTATGAAAGAGGGCTTTATCCTTATACAAAGCGTTATTTACATGGTTTTAACAACCATTTTTCTACCATTGGAATAAACGGTGTAAATGAAATGCTTAGAAATTTTAGTGAAGATACTTTTACTATGACCGATGATTATGGAAAAGAGTTTGCACTGGAAATACTTGATTTTATGCGTTCTAAAATGATTGAGTATCAAGAAGAGACAGGCAATTTGTATAATCTTGAAGCAACTCCTGCTGAGGGAACGACTTATCGTTTTGCTAAAGAGGATAAAAAAAGATACAAAGATATTTTACAAGCAGGAATGGGAGAGAATATTTATTATACTAACTCTTCTCAAATTCCAGTTGATTTTACCGATGACCCCTTTGAAGCATTGAGTTTACAAGACGATTTACAATGTAAATATACAGGAGGTACGGTTCTTCATTTATATATGAAAGAGAGAATTAGTTCTGTTGAGGCGTGTAGAAAATTAGTACAAAAAGTAATTTCTAATTATAAATTACCATACATTACTATAACGCCACTTTTTTCAGTATGTGAAATACACGGATATATTGTAGGTGAGCATGAGTTTTGTCCTAAATGTGATGATGCTTTACTTAAGAAATTAAAATAAAAGGAGAATTAAAATGTCAAAAAATGAGACTTTACTAAGAACTGTTCAAGAAGAAAGAACGAAGTGTATAGTATACACAAGAGTAATGGGGTATCACAGACCGGTTGAGAGTTTTAACATTGGTAAAAAAGGTGAGCATAATCAACGAAAGGAATTTGTTGAACAAAAAAATTGTTTATGATATAACGAAGTTTACAACCACCGATTTTAAAGACCATCTGTCTTGTATAGTTTGGTTTATTAGTTGTAATATGAGATGTACATATTGTTACAACAGCGATATTGTATTAAGTAAAAAAGCAAAACACTCTTTTGAAGATGTGCTTGTTTTTTTACAAACCCGCATCAATTTACTTGATGCGGTTGTTTTAAGTGGTGGTGAAGCCACCTTACAAGATTTAATTTTATATGCCACACATATTAAAGAATTAGGATTTAAAGTTAAGTTAGATACCAATGGCTCAAATACAAAACTCATAAAAGAGCTTGTAGAAAAAGAGCTTGTTGATTATATTGCCTTAGATTTTAAAGCTACCCAAAACAAATTTGAATTTATTACAAAAACCGAACACTACGATGACTTTTTTGCTACTTTAGAGTTTTTGGTTCAAGCTGATTTCCCTTTTGAAGTACGCACAACCTTACATGCAAATTTATTAAATGAAAATGATATTAATAGTATGATTAAAAAACTAAAAGAAGTAGGGTATAAAAACAGTTTTTATATTCAAAACTTTCTCTATACCCCTGATAATTTAGGAAAAATTAAAGAACCCACGGCTGTTTTCGATGAGAAAAAACTAAGCCAAGAGTTAAATGTTGTTTTTAGATAACATATAACCTTGTCCTGAAATATTTTCTATAAGTTCTTTCGATGTTTTAATTCTTAATCTTTTAATAAACGTACGAATTCTCTCTGGAGTTACCGTATCTTGATTTGCCCATAATACATTTTTGATTTTTTCTAGCGTTACAATTGATTTTTGGTTGTCCATTAATAAAGAGAAAAATTCTCGTTCTCTTTGAGTTAATTTAATTAGACCCTCTTTGAAATAAAGCGTTTTATTGTTTTTATCGTAAGAGTAGTTCTCGGTAATTTTTACCGTTTTCATATTTTTAAGACTTTTTGCAATTGAAGTAATGTAACTTAGAACTTCATCTGTGTCAAATGGCTTAATAAAATATTTATTAACTCCAATATCTATTGCTTTTAATAGTTTTTCTTTTTCACTAAAAGCACTTAAAACAATAATATGAATATTTGGTTTAAGTTTTTTTAACTCTTTTGCCATATCCAAACCATCCATATTGGGCATCATAATATCAGTAATAACAATATCAGGATTGATTTTTTTGAATTTTTTAATCCCCTCAACTCCGTCTTTAGCAACGGTTAAGCTTGTAAAAAACTCTGCGATAGCATCTTTTAGAAACTTAGACAGCTTGGTTTCATCTTCAACCAACAGTACTTTTAAATCTTTGAGACTTTTTAAATTTTGCATGGTGTTCTCCGTATAAAATGACACTTATTATACAAGAATGCAAAATTAAAACATTTGATGTTGGTTAAGATTTGTTCCAAATTGGTATTTTTATTGTAAAAATAGAACCTTCCTCATAATTACGAACTTCAATGGTGCCACTTAAACTTTTTTCAATAATTAGTTTTGACATAAAAAGTCCCAAACCAGTGCCACTACTTGTATGTTTAGTTGTAAAATAAGGTTCAAATATTTGTTCTATATGATCATTTGGTATGCCCAAAGCATTGTCTTTTACTTCAATAACTGCAAAATTGTCCTCTGTTTTGTAGGTTTTTATAATAATTTTTTTATGAGTAATTTTATTTTGATTAAAAGCATCATTGGCATTTTGAATTAAATTAATTAAAACTTGCGATAATTCATTGGAAATTCCCACCACTTTTAATTTTTCAAAATTAGTACGAATAGTGATTTTTTCACGAAGAATTAGTTTTTTTAAAATCTCTAGAGCTTCTGTAATGGATTCATTTAAAAAGAAAGGTTCACTTAATTTATTGGGTGCAAAAAAATTGGTAAAATCATCAATAGTTTTAGACATATTTTTAATGATAAATTTTCCCTCTTCATAATATTCAAGTACTTTTTCATTTTCACAACATTTTCTTGAAGTTTTATTGATATTAAAAAGAGTTAAGCTAAGCTCTGTTAAGGGTTGTCGCCATTGGTGAGCAATATTTGCAAGCATTTGTCCTAATGATGCCAGTCGTGATTGTAAAAACAAGATTTTTTGCTTCTCTTCATTTTTTTTAATCTCTTCAAGTACACGCTGTTCAAGTGTTGAATTAAGCTCTTGAAGTTGTCTGGTTTGTTCAAGCACACGCTGTTCAAGTGTTTCATTTAATGCGTTTAACTCTTTGTCTTTTTGTTCTAAATGCTTTGTTAGTTCCATCTCTTTAGTAACATCGTACCTTATGGCTATAAACTCTTCTATTTCATTGTTTTTATTTAAAATAGGGGTAATAGTAGTGTTTAAATAAACCGTTTTATTGTCTTTAGTTAAGTTTTTAACGGTTGATTTGTAGGGTTTTTTTTCTGTTTTTATGGTTTCCCACAATATTTTAAAAGTAGAGGAGGGAACTTCTGGATGTCGTATAATATTGTGATTAATCCCTAAAAGCTCCTCTTTGGTGTAACCAAATAAATTACAAAATTCATCATTAACAAAGGTGATTATGCCGTCAATATTTGTTTTAGAAACAATATTTGAATTTTCTATGGCTTCTTGATATTGATTTTGCATAAAGACCTCTTTCTTTTTGTATTTATTTTTGTGCTATTTTTTACTTAAAAGTTCACAAGCTTCCTTAGCATGATACGTAATAATAATATCCGCACCCGCTCGTTTAAAGCTCATTAAGGTTTCCATCATTACACGTTCATAATCAATAAGTCCTGCATTTCCTGCGTGTTTAAGCATGGCATATTCACCGCTTACATTATATACAGCTAAAGGAAGTTTGGTTTCATTTCTTATATCTCGTACAATATCTAAATACGAAAGTGCTGGTTTTACCATTAAAATATCTGCACCTTGTGCTTCATCTTCAAGCGATTCTTGTATGGCTTCAAGTCTGTTAGCTGGATCCATTTGATAACTTCTTCTGTCACCAAAACTAGGGGTGCTTTCTGCTACATCTCTAAAAGGACCATAGTATGCACTGGCAAACTTCGTTGAATATGCCATTAGAGGTAAGTTTTCAAAGCCATTTTCATCTAAGGTTTTTCGTAACGTTTCAATAATTCCGTCCATCATTCCACTAGGTGCAATTAAATCAGCACCAGCCCTTGCGTGAACTAATGCTTGTTGGGCTGAAATTTCTAAGGTTTTGTCATTATCTACGGTTTGTGTAATTGGGTCTAAAATTCCACAATGTCCGTGGTCTGTGTATTCGCAAAAGCATAAGTCAGTTGCTACAAACATTGTTGGAAACTCTTTTTTTATAGCTCTAATAGTTCGTGCAATAATACTTTCATTGCATAAACATTCACTTCCAATAGAGTCTTTAACCTCGGGAATAGCAAATAAAATAATAGAATTTAATCCAATAGTTTGTATATACGCACACTCTTTTAATATCTCATCCAAACTCATTTGAAATACCCCTGGCATTGAACCAACTTCAGTTTTAATGCCTTTTCCTTCTTTAACAAAAAGCGGATAAATAAAATCATTTTTACTTAACGTGGTCTCACGTACCAGCTCTCTTAAAGTTTCATTAATTCGTAATCTTCTAAATCTTTTAAACATTTTGTTTACCTTTATTGGATATAATCGCATATTTTATCAGTTTAAGGTTTAAATACATATGAATATAGAACAATCAAATTGTGCCAATTTACCTACAAAATA
>JBAYYP010000060.1:0-11993 GCA_041672955.1 Arcobacteraceae bacterium | reverse complement strand
AAAGAAGGTGAATCACTGTTTAAAGAGTATTGTTGGGGATGTCATCACCAAACTTCAATGGCATTTGGACCTTCTTTTGCTCAAATTGCAAATGTACGAAACAGCGGTGAAATAATTGCTCATATTGTTGATCCAAAAGGAACATACGAACAGTTAGGGTATACAAGAACAGCAATGCCTGCTTTTAATACTTTTACACAAGAGCAACTTCAAGCCTTGAGTGACTTTATTTTAAGCCTAAAAGAGTAGTTGTGTTTAGGCTGTCTAATTTAATTAAATCCACTCTTAAAGAAGAAAAAAGTAGAACACTAAACGGTTCTATTATTATTTGGAACTTTACAAATCGTTGTAATTTATTGTGTCACCACTGCTACAGCAAAGCTGATGCCAATGAAAAAGACAGCTTAACGTTTGAACAAATACAAAACACAATTCCGAAACTTAAAAAAGCGGGTGTGAATTTTGTAATATTTAGTGGGGGAGAACCACTTTTAAGAAAAGATATTTTTGATATTGCCCAATGTATGAAAGACAATGGAATAATGACCTATTTATCAACTAACGGTATGTATATTGGGCCTAAAAATGTTAAGCAAATTATTGATACATTTAACTACATTGGTATTTCTATTGATGGGATTGAAGAAGTTCATGACTATTTTAGAGGACAAAAAGGGGCGTACGACAAAAGTATTGACGCCATTAAACTTATTCAAGAAAATGGTGGAAACGCAGGAGTAAGATTTACTATTACTAAAGAGACCCAAAGCAGTTTTTATGCCATGTTTGATTTAGTAGAGAAGCTTAATGTGAATAAACTCTATATTTCTCACTTGGTCTATTCAGGACGAGGTGAGGAGAACTTAGGGATAGATATTACAAAAGAACAACGCCGTGAATATGTAGAGTTTATAATACAAAAAGCGTTTGAGTACTATGAACAAGGCAAAGATATTGATTTAGTTACGGGTAATATGGAAATGGATGCAATTTTACTTTTAAAAGAGTTCAAAAAAAGACACCCTTCCTACGCTCAAATTTTAGAAGAAAAACTTCTTGCATGGGGTGGAAACAGTGCAGGTAACCGTTTAGGAAATATGGATTGGTTAGGAAATGTTAAACCCGATCCTTTTTTCCCTTTTACTATTGGAAACTATTTGGAAGAAGATTTTGATGCCATTTGGCTAAACAGTGAAAATGAGATGTTGCAAAACTTAAGAGCAACTCCTCGTGACATTAAAGGAAAGTGTGGCATTTGCCAATACTTAGAGATTTGTAACGGAGGTTCAAGAAGCCGTGCTTATGCGATTAGTGGCGATTTATGGCAAGAAGACCCCTCGTGTTATTTAACATATGAAGAGATTAGGAGACAACAATGATAAAACTGTTTTTAGGGCTATGTTTAGCAGGAAGTTTGCTTTTTTCAAGTGAAAAAATTTTTGTAGTAGAACGAGAAAGTTCATCTTTGGCAGTTGTTACAGACAATGTTTTAAAAAGTAAAATTGAAAATATGAGAAATATGAATCATGGAGTTGTTAAATTTTATGAAAACGATGGATATGTTATTTCACGAGATGGATATGTAATTAAGTTTGATCCTAAAAGTGAAAAAATTATATCAGAGTATAAAACCAGCAAAAGTGCTATTGGTTTCGAGATTAACAAACACTATGTAGCCGTTGCTAATTACGATGATTTAAGTGTTGATATTTTAGACAGAGATTTAAACCCTATTAAAAAAATAGAGACAAAATCTAGAAATGTGGGAATTAAAATCTATAAAAACTATTTGATTTTTTCTCAAATGGACAACGACATTATTTCAGTCTATAAAGATTTATCTAACAATAAAGGAAAGCCTTTATTTATTTTGCATAAAGAGTTTAAAGATGTAGGGGAACTTCCTTTTGATGCTATGATTCAAAATGAAAAATATATAATGGGGTTCTTTAATTCAGACCATTTTGGAGTGGTTGATTTAGAGAAGATGAGCTATAAAAAAATCGATGTTTTTTTAGATGAAAAACGACAACGAGTTTTGAAAGTCCCACACTTTGGTTTTTGGAGCTTAAGTACTAAAGAAGTTTTTGTTCCAGCGGTTGGGGACAATAAAGTTTTAGTATATGACAAAGATTTTAAGTTTATTAAAAACATTGAAATCAAAGGGTTACCTGTTTTTACAAGCTTAAGCCCTAAAAAAGATTTTTTAGCAGTAACATTTTCAGGAAAAGATTTTCCTAGCTTTCAGATTATAGACACAGCTACTCTTGAGATTATTAAAGAGTACACGTTTGATGGTAAAGTACTGCATGTAAGATGGTCAAATGAAAAAAATGAGCTTTATGTCTCTGTTAATGATACCAACAAAGTAGTTGTTATTAATACAGGTAATTGGGAAATTAAAGAAGAAATACACAATATAGATAAACCTTCGGGCATATTTATTTATGAGGAGAACTAAAATGAGTAAAGTCTATTTAACAGGTGCTGGTCCTGGTGACATTGAATTAATGACACTAAAAGCAGCGCGAGTTATTAAAGAAGCAGATATTATTATCTATGATAGATTGGCCAACCCTGAAATTTTAAAAATGGCAAAAGAAAACACAAAACTCATTTATGTGGGTAAAGAAGATGGCAGACACAGTGTTCCTCAAGATGAGATTAATGAAATTATTTATCAATCTGCATTAAAATATGAAACAGTGGTTAGGCTAAAAGGTGGTGACCCATTTGTTTTTGGACGAGGGGGAGAAGAGGCAATTTATTTATATGACAGAGAGATTAAATTTGAAATTATTCCAGGTATTACTTCAAGTGTAAGTGTGCCTGCATATGCTGGAATTCCTGTAACGCACAGAGGAGTAACCACTTCTTTTAGAGTTGTAACAGGACATGAAACACCGAATAAAAAAATCTCTCAAGTAGAGTGGCAAACTTTTTTAAACGATGAAACTATTGTTTTTTTAATGGGCTTTCATAATATTAAGTTAATTACTAGAAAACTAATGAACTTAGGTAAACCAAAAGATTACCCATGTGCCGTTATTTCGAAAGGAACAACTCCTGAACAAGAAGTAGTAGTAGGTACGTTAGAAACTATAGTAGAGCTTTCTAAAGATATGCCAACACCTGCAATTATTGTTATAGGTGAAGTTGTACGATTACGAGATAAAATTAAGTGGTTTAAAGAGTAAAAAAAAAAGGCAAAATCTTATGATTTTGCCTTTTTTTTAGGTTTATTTATTGCTATTCTTTTCTTCTTTTAGCCAAACACGTTTTAGGTTATGAATATAGACAATTAAAATAAAAAAAACGGAAGAAGTAATTCCTAAAGCAATAAGCAAACTGGTCTCTTCAGGGATAGTTTCTAGTAAAATAAGTTTTCTTATAATGACTACAAAAGCAATTTCTAAGAAGGTTAAGGCGTATTCAAATCCACTTTTAATAAAAAGTGTTTTGACAATGGCTATGACAATTAGAGTAAATAAGCCATCGGTTAAAATCATTTTTATGGATATAAAGTCTAAAGCCCCTTGAGTAAGTGTAAAAGAGATTATTTTATGCGATAGACTCATTAAACAAATTGCCAAATACAGCACCATAATTAAAATAAAAATATATTTTAAGATGTTTATAATTCTTAAAAGTATGGTATCGACTTTATGTTCTAAAATTTTATCAACATGATTGAGTTTTCTAAAGACTCTTTCTATGTATCCTTTTTTTTCATGCTCTTTCACGCTAGCAACCTTTTTCTCTTAAAAGCAAATTTTGCGAATAGTATCACAAAGCAAATAAAAGTAAGAGCAAAGGTGTGCTGTTTTAAAATAATAAAATTAAGGAAATTAGAGAAAAAATTGTTTAATCTCTTCTTTGTTGACTGTTTTTTCAGCCATATTAATAAGACCTTCATTTTTAAAGGTTCGTAGAATTCGAGAGAGTGTCTCAGGCGAAATATTAAGAATTTCTGCTGTAATAATATTTTTAGTATTAAAAAATTGTTCTGTATGGTCATAAATATATTTTGCAACTCTCTCTTGCGAATCAAGAACGACATGCATAGAGACTAAGTTTTCAAGATTTTTAATTTTCTTAATTAACGATGTTTGAATTTTAAATGCCAAACTTGGGTTGTTATAAATAATATCTTTTAATGAAGCAAAATCAATCATTATAACTTCAATATCGGTAAATGCTTGTGCCGTTGCTGGATAAGGAATTTGTTCAAAATTAGCTACTTCAGCAATAAGTTCATTGGGATGAAAATATTTTAAAATTACCTCTTTATTATTTGAAGTAACTTTATAGAGTTTAATAATTCCGCTTTTTAATAAATAGAGATATTTTGATTCATCCCCTTCATAAAAAACAATACTGTCTTTAGGGAAAGTGGCCTCTTTAGTAAACGATTCTATTTGCGACAAAGTCTTTTCACATAAATCATTAAATAAAAAGAAATCTTTAAGATTTAAATTTGTTTTCATATTTTTAGATTCCTCCTTTTGATAAAACTGTATTCTACTATAAGAAAGTTAAATCTACGTAAACAGAGTCACTATATGATACTTTAAGGGCTTAATAGTCAAAATTAATCACTTCTCCATTGAGTGTTTTTAGAAATTCGACTAAATAATCAAGTTCATTCTCTTTAAAAATAATTCCTAATTGATATTTTCCCATAATATGTACCGCATCTTTTAGTTTTTCAACGTTGCCATTATGAAAATAGGGCGGTGTTTGATCAACGTTTCTTAAAATGGGTACACGAAACAGTCGGTTATTGTCTTTTCCTTTAAAACCACCTATATTTTCAAAAGGAAAGGTGCTATCAATGAGTTCAAATGTAGGGAAAAAGTTGTCCTCCTTATTTTTGACTTTTACGTTTAACCACTCGTTCCACCAAACTCTTAGAGGGAATTTTTCTACACTTAATCCACCAAAACTACTTCCCGCATGGCAGCCTTTACACCCTTTTGTTAAAAAAAGTTCAAACCCTTTTTTAGCTTTAGAGCTAATTGCTTCATTGTTTCCTTCTAAAAACTCATCCATACTGCCTCTTGTTAACAAGGTTCGTTCATAAGCAGCCAAAGCATTTTTAACATTTTCAAAAGAGAGAGTGTTGGAAGTTTTATCAAAAGATTTATTAAACGCTTCAATATAAGTTGAATCTATATTTAGACGCCTAATGAGTTCTTTTTTGTCCATATTCATTTCAAAATGGGCTTCAATAGGACCACCTGCTTGTTCTTCAAGTGTTTTGGCACGAGCATTCCAAAAATAAGCGGTAGCAAAAGCTGTATTTAAAACAGTGGGAGTATTTAAATGACTGGGATTTCTTTGATTGTTATGTCCAACGGCTGTGGGCAAATTATCAGCACCACCTTCTTTTAAATTATGGCAAGAAGCACAACTAATATCACCATTGGAAGAGAGTAAAGGGTCATTAAATAAGCGTTTTCCCAAAGCTACTTTAGGAGAAGTAATTTCTAAAATATTAATATTAAAAGTAGCAGAAGCTTCTGAAAAGTTTTTAGGAATAGGCAAAATCTTTGAATTTAAAGCTTTTTGCCGTAACTCTTCATCATTGAATTTATATTCAATGTGAGAATCAAAAAACCTAGGTAATTGAGTTATAAGAAAGAAAATAAAAAGTCCACCTATAATAAAGCTTATAAGTTCAATTATCTTTCGCATTACTTTCCTTTATAATATATATAAAAACTAATTATAAAATATTATGCAAAAAAAAGAATTAACCTAAGTCAAGTCAAGTCAAAGAGAAATTCTTATTGAATTTCAAAAAAACTTTGAACCCACGCCTTTTCTTCAGGAGTTATTTCAATTTGTTTTAAACTCTCTTTGTTGTCATCTAAAATAATAAGAGTATTGCCATCAAGTTTTAAAAACTCTTTTCCCCACTCTTTGTCTAATTTATCCATATATTTTAAAGCTTCAGAAGCAGGAGGTTGTTCTTTTTCGCCTGTTTTTTTATTAACAATATTAAATCCGCTTAAACTTCTTTCATAAGTGTATGGCAAGTAAAGTTTTATAACAGAGTAAACACGTTTGTTTTTATCTTCGGGCATAGCGTCTTTAAAGGCAATGAAGCCAATAAAAAAGAAAGCAGCTAAAAATCCTATAAGCAGTAAGTTTTTACTTTTTAAGTTCATCACATTGGCTCCAATTTTGAATATACTCTTTGGCTTTGTTTTCTAGAAATTCCATTCTTTGTTTTCCTTTTGGCATTGTTTTACGGTGTTCTTTCATCTGTTGTAAAAACTCAACCACTGTGTTTGGTATGAGTTTAGATAAATAGACTCGAAGCTGTTTAGCAAAAGCTGGTGATGTTCCACTTGTGGAAATTGCTACGATTAGATCCCCTTTTTTAATATACGAAGGAAAAATAAAATCACAATATTTTTGTAAATCAACACAATTGCATAAGCAATTATATTCTCTTGTTTCAAAATAAATTTTTTCTTGCAAAGCTAAATTATCAACTGCTGCAATAACAATATCAAACCCTTCAATATCACCTTGGGCATACTTTTTTTCACTGTATAAAAGCTGATGTTGTGCTATTAAATCAAGAATATTTTGATTGAACTCTTGGGCTATTAGCGTAATGTTTTGTGTAAAATCAAGCAGGTGTTCGAGTTTTTCTAATGCTACATTTCCTCCACCTACAATTAAAATTTTTTTATGGTCAAATTTTAAAAATGCTGGAAAATATGTCATTAAATAACCTTTACTGTTAAAGAGTTATTTTAACCAAATGAAAGTAAGGATTCCTTAATTTAAATCAAGGAATCCAAAAGCTACGTTAATTATAGTCCAAAAGTCTCTTTAATTTTGTTTTCAAACTCTTTATCGCATAAGCTTTTTCTTAAAGGTACAAAGGTTTTTGCTTCTGACCCTACTTCTACGGCTATATCACTTTTGTCATTTTCAATAATTGCTTGAATAGCTTGTGCAATTGGTTGTGGATTTGGTCCTTCATTAATTGCAGCTCCAACAATGGGAACAAAATGTGCAACTAACTCTTTGTAAGGAGATATTTCACTTGTAGTTTGTGCATTAGCTACCAAACCTTTTTTAACAAAGTTAGTTCCAAAAAGTCCAGCTAAGACTGAGTGTACTCGAATATTAAAAGGAGATACTTCAAATCTAAGAGAATCTGTAATTCCCTCAACTGCATATTTACTGGCGTTATAATGACTCAATAATGGTAACCCCATTTTTCCTAAAAATGATGAGATGTTAATAATTACACCCTCTTTAGCAGCTCTCATATGTGGCAATACTTCTCTTGTCATTTTAATAAGACCAAAGACATTTACATCGAATTGTTTAAAAATCTCTTCGTCTGTTCCCTCTTCAAGAGATGCAAGTAAACCAAAACCTGCATTATTTACCAAAACATCAATTTTGCCCTCTTTTTCAATAACTGTTTTAACGGCATTTTTAATAGATTGAGTATCTTGGACATCTAAAGAAACTACAGTAACTTCTACTTTATTCTGTTTCGCTTCTTCTAGCAATTCACTTTCGTTTCCTCTAGAACCTGCGTAAACTTTGTAGCCTTGTTGTGCCAGTAAAATAGAGGTTGCTTTCCCCATTCCTGAAGTTGCTCCTGTAATTAGTACCACTTTTGCCATCTTAACTCCTTATTTTTTTATATGATATTAGGAGTCGAAGAATTTAGCATTAACTTGTATCAAGAAACTTTAATTAACTTTTGATTTTGCAAAGAAATATGATCTTGCTGATAGCCTTTTAGCTTGAATAAAAAAGAGATTTCTTTTAAGCTTAACTGTAATAAGATGCTCTATATTAACAACTTAAAAGGATTAAAATGAAAAAAATATTATTAAGTACAATAGCGATATTAGTGTTAACAGTGTTGAGTGCAAATGCAAATGGAATTGATGATATTATGCAAAGTAGAAGTTCTAAACAAAGTACTGACCACAGTCAAGCTACTAGTAGAAACTCGCCATCATCTAAACATAACCAAGCTTCAGTAAACCAAGCTCAATTAGAAGAGTTTGCTTCAGTTAATAGCGATCAACTTGCAAAAGAGATAGCAGCTGGTCAAGGTGAAATGGTTAATACTTTAGCAACTCTACTTAACGTTGAGAATAAAGTTTTATTTATTTCAAAACTTCAAAACAACTATCAAAATATTTATACTTCATCTGATATGAAATCATCAGATGTTTTAAAAAATATTTCTAAAATATAATTAATGTACTCTACTCTTAACCAAAGAGTAGAGGTATTTTTATAATAAGACTTCGGATTATCTTGCATTTTTTTCTTCTGCTTTTTTTCTCCTTATCGCTGTTTGCAAACTCTGATGATTATATAAAACTCGCAGAAGAAAAAGAACTCTCTAAATCCAAATATTGGCAGGTACTTTTGCATATGCCAGATGGTGTAAGTGAAGTGGAAGATAAAGCATTTTTTTTAGCAAAAAATGGCAAAGTAGACGCTTTAGCAGAACTAAAAGCTACCATAGAAGCTCTGTATAATGAAACCCAATTTGATGACAACTCAACAGCTTGCTTATTTCCTGCAAGAAAACATTGGCTAAGTAAAGAACTTAAGTTGAAAAACCTTCCTGAGGTTAAGTGTGAACAATTTGATTATCTTCTATCACAAATGGATCCCAAGTCTGTGAGTCTTATTTTTCCTTATATGCAAGGCAGTTCTCCTTCTTCCATGTTTGGACATACTTTTTTACGAATAGATTCAAATTCAAAACCAAGAATGCTCTCGTATGCCTTTAACTATGGTTCCGAGCAAGACGATAATGACAATAAGTTAACGTATATGTATAAAGGTTTTTTTGGTGGGTATAAAGGCACTTATTCTCTGTTGCCTTATTATAAAAAAATTAAAGAGTACAGAGACCTTGAGGAACGCGATATTTGGGAATATGATCTTAATTTTACAAAAGAAGAGACCATACAGATGTTAAGGCATATATGGGAAGTTGAACTTAACTACTCTTGGTACTATTTCTTTACGCAAAATTGTTCTTATAAAATGTTTTGGATAATGGAATCAGCAAGAGAGGGCTTAGATTTACGAAAGTATTTTAATTTTCATGTGATACCCTCAGAAACTGTAAGAGCAGTTGTTGACGAGGGTTTAGTAAAAGATTATCAGTATATTCCAGCAAGAAGAACTAAACTTATAGCCTATGAAAATAAACTTAATGATAAAGATATTGCGGATGTTTTTAGCATTAGCAAAGATACATTAAAGCTCAACGAGTATCTTAAAAAAGAGGATACTGCTCTGCAAACCAAACAATTTGTATTAGAAGCTTCGGCTGAATTTGTAGAGTATGATTATCAGAAAAAAGATATTGATATGACTTTATATAAAAAAAGACTTCATAATATTTTAATTGCAAGAGCTTCTTTGGGTCAAGGAGACAATATTGAAATCGCACTGCCTGTTAATCCAATATTATCGCACCGTTCATTTACTGTAAGTTCTGAAGTAGGGATTAGAAATTCAGAAGAAATAGGTTTTATTGGAATACGCCCAGCAAATCACGCTATTACAGATTTTGATATTGGCTATCTTCCCGGTGCTCAAGTAGAGTTTATGGATTTACTTTTTTCTTATAAAAAAAATGATTTTAATGTCGAAAAAGCTACGATAGTTTCTATAGCTTCTTTGACACCCAAAACAAAGTTTTTTAAGCAAAATTCTTATCGTTTCTCTTTTGGATTTGACAGAAAGTATTTAAATGAAAATACAGAGTTTACCGCAAACTATTCACAAGGTGGAACGTGGGGAGATCAAAATGCGTACTTATATCTTTTAGCAGATGCGTTACTTTATACCAATAATATTATAACAGTAGGAGCTGGTGGTGTTATGGGTGCTACTTTTCATCAAGGAAAATATTTCCAAACTAATTTGGAAGTAAATCAGCGTATTTACAGTACCAATGACACACAATTGCTCTTTTATGCTTCGCAGCGTTATCAATCTTCACAAAATACAGCATTCGCCCTTTCGTATGACTATGTGCAAAAAGATGAAGAGGATTGGAAAACGTATAAACTTTCATTTTATTACTATTTTTAGGCATTTACAGAAATAAGTGCTTAACGACAAGAGTACATTTTAACTTATTTTATTTTAGTAAAGCTTCATTTCTACTTTTTAATTATTTGATAATCTCACCACTTTATTTCTTGTAAAGTATATATTTTATGAAGCGTAGATTTATTTGTAAAAGCCAAAATCTTCACATACGGCTAACTGTTACCCTATGACTCAGCAAAATTATAATATGTATAAATTATGTACAGATTATAAAAAACTTGATATACATCAATTTAATAATCACTCAAAAGTATATAATAAGTAAAATATTACTTTTAAAATTATATTTATATATCTTTTTTACTTATTTTATCTTACTTTGATTATATTTTAAATATCTTAATAAAACAAGGCTTACTATGGCGACACAAAAGATTATAATAGACCCACTTTCAAGGATTGAAGGGCATCTGAAATTTGAAACGAAAGTTGAAGATGGTGTTGTAACCGAAGCTAAATGTTCAGCAGATATGTTCAGAGGAATTGAAAAAGCACTCATTGGTTACGATGCTAGAGTAGCACAACAAGTTACTCAAAGAGTGTGTGGAGTTTGCCCTTATGCTCATGCGGAAGCAGCTTCTTTAGCACTTGAAATGGCAATGGGAATTAAACCTAACCACAATGGGCAATTGTTACGCAATTTAATTGTTGGGGCGTATCAACTTCACGACCATTTGTTGCATTTTTACATTTTAAGCGCACTTGATTTTATAGATATAACCGCTGTTTTAAAATATGAAGATGACGATGAAGCAATCACGCAGCTTAAAAATTGGATTCAAAGTGAGCTTAAAAGTAATAAAATTTTTCCAGCAGCTCCTTTTTTACCACGATACGAAGCTTTGTATGTAAAAGATAATAATAGAAATATAAGCGCCATTAAAAACTATTTAGAAGCCATAAATGTTATGGCAGATTTAACAAAAGCAGTGGCTATTTTTGGTGGAAAAGCTCCTCATAGTGTTACTATTGAAGCGGGAGGAGTAACCACTATTCCTACTATTGAAAAGCTAGCCAAGTATCGTACTTTTATTAAAAAAGCTAAAAAATTTATAACTCAAAATTACTTAACGGATATTGTTGCTGTTGCTAAAGAGTTTCCAGAATATTTTAAAATAGGACAAGGGTATGGTAATTTTCTTTCATATCCTTATTTTCCCGATAAAAATGGGGAAAATCATATGTTTACAGGCGGAGCTACGATTAATGGAAAGTATGAAGAGTTAAATTTAAATCATATTTTTGAAGACCATCAATACTCTTATTATAAAGATAAGCCAGATTTTAATATTAAGCCCATGAGTTCAACACAATTAACTCCTATTGATTATGATGAGTTTAAAGAAGAGCAGAAAAAAGAAAATGGAAAATACAGCTGGTCAAGAGCGCCTAGATATAAAGGTGAAATTATGGAAGTAGGCTCGGTAGCTCGTATTGTAAATACCTATAAAAGTGGTAAAAATCAAAAACTTATTGCCCTAGTAGATTCGGTTAATCAAAAGTTAGGAATTACTATTGATAATTATCACTCGGTTTTAGGAAGACATTTATGCAATGCATTAAGCTCAAGTTTGATTGTTGACAAACTTTTAGAAGACCTTGAAAAAGTAACTCCAGATGAAGTTGCTTTTGTTGAACAAGATGTTCCTAAAAATGCAGCAGGATTTGGCTTAACAGAAGCTACAAGGGGAGCTTTGGCACACTGGATAGAAACAGATGAAAATGGATTAATTAAAAATTATGACATGATTGTTCCCACTACTTGGAATATTTCACCCAAAGATGCAAAAGGAATCCCAGGTTCTGTTGAAAAAATGCTTATAGGTACTAAAATAAAAGACCCTGACAATCCAATTGAG
>JBAYYP010000059.1:0-12179 GCA_041672955.1 Arcobacteraceae bacterium | reverse complement strand
ACCACTTAGCTTTGCCAATATCCAATCGCTTATCATAGTAACCGTTGCTACTTTTTCATACACGCTGGGTTGATTGTTTTTAAGCCATAAAATTCTTGGAATTGCCCCCAAAGCAAAGGTTTGACCAGAAGTTTCATAAAATTCCTCTTCGATGCCGTTAAAATGCTCTTTTAAATATTTAACTTCCTTTCCCGCTCTGGCATCCACATTGGCAACGCCCCAAAGTTCCTTGCCATCTTTATCATATAAAACAACTCCCTCACGCATACTGGTTGAACTTAACGCCACAATATCTTCTTTGTCTATGGAAGCTTTTTCTAATGCTTCTTTTATACACTCAATAACCAATTGCCAATTGGTAGTAAAATCAAAGCTCATACTGTTTGGAACACCTTTTTCTTCTAAATGCGTCCACTCTCTTTGTCCTACACTTATTTGTTGCCCTAAAGTGTCAAAAATTACCGCACGAACACTTCCTGTTCCTGCATCTATTGCCATTAAGTATTTCATTGTTTTTTCAACTTCGCTTGTTCTAGCTCCCAATACTCCATTTCAAAGCTATCTTTTAGTGAAATACTCAAATATCCGCCTAGTTTATCGGCTTGTAAAACAGAACGCATAGTATGGGTAATAATATCATTAATAATATCCGCCTCTTTTTGCGTTTTTCCAAAGCTTACAACTCCAACCCCTTTAACAATCGCATAATTTGGCGCAGGATTTAACATAATTTCTTCTTTAGCAAAACTTTTAAAGTAGGTTTCATACGCTTTTTTATACGCCACAATAGAAGCTTCAATATTTTCATCTTCAACAACTAGAGGTATTCGTTTAGTTCGTATAATATGCTCAGGCGTTAAAACACCTCGAGTAATTTTTTCATTTTCTAGCGTTGAATAAAATAGGGCAAGAGGCGTTTGATTAATATTCATTTCAACCTCAAACCCTTTTTCAACACTCATTAATGCTTGAAGTTTTTTTGTATCAAACACTTTAGCTTCAAGATTGTTAGGTAACTCAAGGGGTGCATTAAAAGCTAAAAAAGCTTCCGCTAAACTTACCGCTTCAATCATTTTATCGTACGATTTTTTGGCATCATCATCAAAAGTAAAAATCCCATGATTGTGTAAAATAATTCCTTCACATTTACACCAGTCAAAATCTTTAGTCATTTCATAAATTCTTTGTGCCAAAATAAATCCTGGCATCACATAAGGAATAATCAAAAAATTGGGAAAAACGGTTTTAATATTTTCATAGCCACTCAAACAATTTGAAAGCGTAACCACAGCATCCGCATGCGTATGATCTACGAACTTATACGGAATAATGGCATGTAAAATAGCTTCAACCGAAGGGTTAGGCGCATTTTTATCAATCATGGCAGCTTTTTGTTGCGTTACCATATCGCTGTCACTTAAAGATTCAAGTTTTGCCATTTGAATTAGTGTGTCCAGTTTAACAGGCGCAAACCCTTCTGCTTTAATGGAAACCAAATCCCAACCGCTCCCTTTAACATATAAAATATCTTCGCCATTGACTTTGGTTTTAACAGAAGTATTTCCACCTCCATGAAGGACAAGCTCATCGCTTCGTCCTAATAAATTGGAGGTATATACTCGAAGTTCTAAGTCTGTTTTATAGTTGTTTGACTCTTGTGTTGTCCATAAATTATTCAAAACAGTTCCTATAAAATTTCAAGGTCATCAGACGATTTATTGGCACAATATTGTTCAAAGTGTGCTTTATAATAGTGGTAATGATCTGTTTGTTTGTGTCCGTCTAATGCCTCATTGTTTTCCCATGACTCAATTACAATAAATCGAGTAGGTTCATTTTTAACTTGAAAAATATCATACAACAAGCACCCTACTTCCTTTTTTGAAGGCTCTACCATTGTTGTTAAGAGTGCTTTTAACTCTTGTATGTTTTCATCTTTTGCTATAAATGTTACTGTTTTTGTTATTGTCATTTTTCTTTCCTATATTGTGTATTCATAATCATTTTAATTATAGGAAGTTAACTCTTAAATTATGTATACTCTATTAATTTTGCTATACTTCCAAAATAAAAACAAAAGATATATTATGAACCTACTTTCAAAAAACTGCCCTTTAGAAGAATCCATTGAAAAAATGCAAACTGTTTTAAACAATTTAGAGTGTTTTCCAACTTTTTCACACGAAAAAAACCCACTTAAAAACTGTTTTTCTGTCAACTTAGCCTCAAAAGAAGCGCCCAATCATATCTATTCCAATGGTAAAGGCATTGTTTCCAAAGCTTCAATAGCCAGTGCCTACGGAGAGTTTATTGAAAGACTCCAAACCAATAACTTTTTTATTGATTTTTATCTGCCCAATAGAAAATATTACCCCGATGAAGTAGCATTTGAGTTTGGAGGTGAGTATTTAAATAAAGAGTTACGCTTCCTTTACAACCCTCATAAAGAGTTAGAAGAGAGCGATTTAATTGATTTTAATAGCGATTACACTAAAAAAATAGTTACGCTTCCTTTTATTAAACAATCGTCTAAGGAAACAGTTTATTTTCCTTTAAATATTTTAAGCAATTTGTATGTAAGCAACGGACTAGCCACAGGAAATACTGCCAAAGAAGCACAAGTTCAAGCGTTAAGTGAAATCATTGAACGGCATGTTAAACTTGAAATTATTAAAAACGGATATTCGTTGCCAAAATTTCCAAAAGAGGTGCTTGACTCTTTTGAAAAAGTTTCCAATGACATAAAAAAATTAAGAGATTTAGGCTATATTATAGAGGTTTTAGATGCCTCTTTGGAAGGAACTTTTCCCGTTACTGCTATTTCTTTAATTAATCCTAAAAACTCCACACTTTTTGTCTCTTTTGGTGCGCACCCTATTTTAGAAGTATCACTAGAGCGAACCTTAACCGAACTCATGCAAGGACGCGATTTATCACAATTAGATGCCTTTGAAATACCTACATTTAATATGGATTTAGTAGGTGATAGCTTTAATCTTGAAGCCCATTTTATTGACTCAAATGGAAAATTGGGTTTTCTTTTTTTAAGCAGTCGTAAAAGTTTTGAATTCTCTTCTTGGAAATATGAAGGAAGCAACAGTAGTGATGAATATGAGTTTTTACTCAATATTTTAGAAAACTTAAATAAAGAGATATATCTGCGAGAATACACCTATTTAGACTTTTATTCGTGCCAAATGATTGTGCCTGATTTTTCAGAAGTTTACCCTATTGAAGATTTGGTCTACAACAATAAAAACAGTGGGAAACTTATTCGAGATATGATTTTAAACTTTGAAAACTACAATGTCAACGATATTTTAGATGCCATTGAATCGCTTGATGATGCGCTAAATGTAGAACTTTACATTGGTGTTATTTTTGAAAAAAACTTTACCTTAGGTGAATTTAAAGCCCAACTTTTACTAAATGCTCAAGAGTATGAAGAAGCCATAGCTCTTTTAGAGACTCTTAAAAACCCTATGGGACATATAGTAGCCGAACTTTTACGGCTTAATTTAGACAACCACAATTGGGAAGAGTATGAAGAAGCATTAGAAAATATTTATGGAAAAACAACTCTGCAACACGCCATTGATATTATTGAAGAAAAAGGGTTTTTAATAAACCGAACTTTGCACAAACATTACTTTAATATGCTCGAACTCTTTGATAAACTTGAAGAAAAAAAATCACTCTTAGGAAAATAAAAAAACATGGAAAGTCAAAATAAAAATGTTTTTTATATTTTAATGTTTTTCGCCATGTTCGCATGGGGATTATCGTGGGTGAGTGCTAAGTTTGTAAGTACCTATATCAATGAATATGAACTTATTTTTTTACGAAACATTTTAACACTTTGTTCACTTATTCCCATACTTATTTTCACCAAAAAATATTTTAAAATCAATTTAAAAAGTTTTGCATTGTCTTTTTTAGCCTCAATTTTTATGATTTTATATATGAAATATTATTTTTTAGGGCTACAACACGGAACGGCCAGTTTGGGAGGAACATTTGTAACAACACTTATTCCTATTAATACTTTTATTTTAATGGCACTTTTTTTTAAGAAAAAAACTTCACGCAAAGATATTTTTGCTTTAGTACTAGGAGTTACTGGTGTGTTAACCATTATTCATATTTGGACGTTTAATATTGAACAAATCTTTGCTTTAGAAAATATCTATTTTTTCCTAGCAGCACTTTTATGGTCGCTCATAACCATAACCAGTTCAAAAAGTACACAAACTTCACCTATTGTCTTTAGTTTTTATATGTATATTATTTCCACTATTTTAGTGCTTCTTTTCTTTTTAGATGTAAAGACCATTGCTTTTGAAACTTTCGACAGACTTTTTTGGTTTAATATGTTTATTATTTCCATTGTTTCAACTACATTTGCTACAACAATCTACTTTATTGGAATTGAAAAATTAGGGGCAAAAGAGGTCACTTCTTTTATTTTTCTAGTGCCTTTTTTTGCTATTGCTACGAGTGCTATTTTTTTAAAAGAAGAGATTACCGTTTCTATTATTATAGGAACTGCGTTAACTATTGTGGCATTAGCCATTTTAAACAATATTGTAGTTTTTAATAAAAATAAAAAAGCCGATTTGAATTAAAAAAACATTATAATTATCTCTTATTATATTAAAGGAAATTTTATGCAATACATTCAAACCAGTTCAAAAAATATTCAAGAAATTATTAAAACCATTCAAGAGATTGCGACAAAGCATAAATTTACAGTTTTAAATGTTAGAGATATTAAAGAGACTCTTGCTTCAAAAGGCTTTTCTTTAAAAGAAGAGTGTTTTGTTCTGGATATTTGCAACGCCAACTTTGCACACACTCTTTTAACACAAGATCTACTTTTATCTTCAATTTTACCGTGTAAAATAAGTATTTATTCTCAAAAAGGTCAAACTACGGTTGTTATGAACTCGTTGGTACAACAAATTGATGATATTAATCCCGATTTTATTGAACTCGCCCAAGAAGCTCAAAAATCACTTCAAACCATTATTGATGAAGCCATCTAAGATTTAATAAGGAGTTTTCATGATACAGCCCGATTCAACAACACTAGTAAGCTCCGTTTCCTATCTTATTCAACTCTCTGTTGCTCCTGTTTTTTTACTAGCAGCAGTGGGTGCATTACTCAATGTTTTTACAGGAAGACTTTCAAGAATTATCGACAAAATTGAACGTCTTGACAAATATGAACATTCACATGAAAACAAAGAAGAACCCTTTAAAGAGATGCGTCAAAGAAGAGGATTTTTAACCATGAGAATGAAAAACACCAATTTGGCCATTTTATTTTGCACCACTACGGGTTTACTTATTTCTTTGGTGATTGTTACCATGTTTTTAAGTGCTTTATTGGAGTTTAACGGAGCTGTTTTTATCTCTATTTTATTTATTTTAGCCCTATTGTGTTTGAGTCTTGCTCTAATGCTGTTTTTAAAAGAGATTTTCTTTACCACCACCTTTATTCAATCTAAAAAAAGCTATATTCCTTAAAAAAAATTTAAAGCAATCACAACAGTCGCCTTTATTAATTCTCTTTTGAGTCATTTTAAGATACTATTGCGTAATTTTAAACACTATAAGGGTTGGATTTAACAATGATTGAAAAAAAAGGTTCTATATTAACCGTAAGAGAAGACATCAAAGTTTTTGATTGTACCATTAGAGATGGCGGATTAGTCAACAACTATCAATTTAGCGATGAGTTTGTAAAAGCTCTTTATGAAACTTGTGTAGCATCTGGTGTTGATTATATGGAAATTGGAAAAAATGTATCTCCTACAGTTATGTGCGAAAAAGAGTATGGCGCATGGAATTTTTGTAAAGAAGCAGATATTCGAAAAATTGTAGGTGAAAATAACACCAATTTAAAAATTGCTGTTATGGCAGATGTGGGAAGAACCATTAAAGAAGAAATTCCACTAAAAAGCGAAAGCGTTGTAGATATGATTCGAGTAGCTACTTATATTCACCAACTTCCAGAAGCCATTGAATTAATCGAAGATTTTCACGCTAAAGGGTATGAAACTACTTGTAATATTATGGCAATTTCAAAATCGTTTGATGATGAATTAGATCAAGTATTAGCAACATTGAGTAAAACGAATGTAGATGTTATTTACATTGCCGATAGTTTTGGTTCTTTTTACCCAGAACAAATCAAAAAACTAACCGACAAATATCTAAACGTTGCTAGTGCTGTAGGGAAAAAAGTAGGTATTCACACACACAATAACCTACAACTGGCCTATGCAAACACCCTTGAAGCCATGATTTACGGAACAAGCTATTTAGACGTAACTGTTTCAGGATTAGGGCGAGGTGCTGGAAACTGCCCAATGGAGCTTTTAGTAGGTTTCTTAAAAAATCCAAAATACAAACTTGAGCCTATTTTAAAATTTATTGAAGAGTTTATAGTGCCATTAGAAAAAGAGTTAGACTGGGGTTATTCAATTCCATATATGCTAACAGGAAAATTAAACGAACACCCACGTCCAGCCATGAAAGCCAGAGACGAAGGCGATACCCAATATGTAAAGTTTTATAATAAACTTACTGAAGAGTACAGTTAAAAGAGAGTAATCTCTTTTTTAACTGTTATAATTTTTGGAATTTTACAATTAAAGAGTGTGAAATTCTAAAATACTATTTCTTACCCTAAATTTTCTTCTACAAAATCCCAATTGACAAGTTTCCAAAAATTTTCTAAATATGCCGGTCGTGCATTTCTTACATCTATATAGTAAGCGTGTTCCCAAACATCACAAACTAAAATAGGTTTTAGTTTTTGGGTAAGTGGTGTTGCTGCATTTGCGGTGGTGATTATTTTTAACTCTTTATTTTCATCTTGAACCAACCATGCCCAACCTGAACCAAAATGCCCAAGAGCTTTTGTTGTAAACTCTTTTTTAAAAGCTTCTACTGAACCAAAAGATTTATTTAATGCAGTTTCTACTTTAGAAGTTACAGCTTTTTGTTTAGGAGTCAAACTTTTCCAAAAAAAATCGTGGTTGTAAACTTGTGCAGCATTGTTGAAAATTCCACCATCTGAAGTTGTTATAATTTCAGTTAGGCTTAGATTTTCAAACTTTGTGTCAGTAATTAGATTATTTAAGTTATTGACATACGCTTGATGATGTTTTCCATAGTGAAACTCCAAAGTTTCTTTAGACATAGTTGGTTCTAGTGCATCCATTGTATAAGGTAAAGTCATTAATTCATGTTTCATTTTATATCCTTTGTTGAAATTTTTTACTTCTTTGAGAATACTCTTTTTTAGATTTTATTTGACTTAGCTTTTTTAAGTGATTTTTTGTTTTGATATATTTTAATATTAAATATTTGTCTATTATAAAAATGAGCGTATCTGCTTATACTTCATATAGATCATCTTAATAACCTTATCAATTGTATCATCACTCATTTCATCCATAAACGATAAGCTAATAGCGTTACGACTGGTGGTTTCATCGTAACCCATAGCTTGGATTACTCTTGAAGGTTTTGAAAGTCCTAGTGAGCAACCCTCACCATTGGTGATATATATTTGACTTAAAGCTAAGGTGCGTATGAGTTCTCTGGCTTTTATGTCTTTAAGTCCAAAATGTAAACTTTGTTCTAGGGTGTCATTGGGGTTAACAAAGAAATAGAGGTCATCTTTAAATTGTGTTATTAATTTTTCTTGAAATTTTGACTTTAACTTTGTGTTAAAATGTTGTTGTTCCAAAGCTTCAAATGCAAATTTACATGCAATCGTATCAATCTCACCTATGGGTAAAAGCGTTAAGGAGTCATCGTTAAAAAGTATTACTCCTGATATATTAAACCCTGTTAATTTGTAGTTATCAAAATATATTATATCGCTATTTAAATCAAAATGCGCACTGACATTGGAGATTATTTTTGCATTTGTGTAAGTTTTAACCTCTTCTAAATTAGTTTTTACAAAGGTGTCCATAACATAAGAAGATAAAAAAAGGAAATCTATCGTTGTGTTTTTTAACGCAGATACATCTACTTTTCCATCTTTATTTAACTCTAACCACAGCAGTTCAAACCCTAAATTTTCATAGAGTTTTGCACCATCAATTACAGCTTGGGTTTCACCTACGCTTATGGCAATTTTTCCACGAAGCTCTAAAAAAAGACCTAAAAAACCCTCTTTGCTTAACGCAAAAGTTTTTAATTTTTTAAAGTTAAATTTTGTTTTATAGTTTTGCAATAACGCTTCAAATGCAAGATTGTCTTCTAATACACTCATTGAGTATTCGTTAGATATTATTGGCGTTTGCAACTTTGAATATTGCAAGCAATTAAGATTTATTGACTCGTTTTTCTTTTCGTTCATGAAAACATCCTAATTGACAATACGTTACTTCAATATCGCTGTTTTTAACCGTTGAACCTACTTCTTTTAAAGTTGATTTCTCAGCACTTTTCCATATCTCTTTACACGTAACATCGGTGTTACCGTTAAAGTTTTTAGAAATATCTTTATAGACTTCACTCGAAGATTCACCAAATTCCAGTTTACCAAAAACACCCAATTCACAAGCACTAATTTTAATGCCAATACTTTTACACGCATCGGACATTTCTATGGGTTTTAACCCTATTAGTCGTGCAACTTTAAAAGATTTTAAACACGATAATCTTCCATCTGGGTCAAGGTTTTCTAAAATATATTGTTTTTGTGTGTTGTCTAAACTTATATGTTTTTGTAATCTAGCCATTTACTCTACCACTGTGTGTATAGATGTTCATTTTATTTCCTCGTGCAAATCCAATTAAGGTAATACCGTGTTCATTGGCTGCTTTAATTCCTTGAAAGGTAACAGCTGCTTTTGAAACAACTATTGGAATTTTGTGCATCACACATTTTACCACCATTTCCATTGAAAGTCTTCCACTTACATATAAAACAGATTCTTTAATATCTTTTTGACTCATAATGGCAAGTCCAACTACTTTATCAATTGCATTGTGTCGTCCTATATCTTCTGTAACATAAGAAGTACCGTCTTCTAAAATAAGTTGCGCTTTATGAACACATCCTGTGTTATCAAAAAGTTCACTGGGTTGATTAAACTCTCTCATAAAGCGTAATAAATCTTGTGCTTTTACATTATACTTTGTACTTACAAAGGCACACTCAAAACTCTTTTCAGCATTGCCAGTAACTCCAATACAACATCCTGAAGTTAGTGTTTTTTCTTTAAAAAGGTTATCATAACCTTCTTGGCTAACATTTGCAACTACATTTATTGCTAAGCCTTCATTGCTAATTTCTATTTCTTGAATATCATCAAAAGTTTTAATGACTGCTTCACTTAATAAAAATCCTACAATATGTGCCGCTTGGTGTTGTGCAATACACATAACAGAGAGAAATTTTTTTCCATTAAGCGAAAAATCAACTCTGTCTTCTTTAATTACATAATCTTCATTGAGTTCTATCCCATTTTCATCAAATTTTTCAATAACCACTTCTTTACAAAAGTCATTAAAATTTGATTGAAAAAGGGAGAAGTTTTCACTTCTCATTGGCTTTGTCATGCCACTTTCCCTTTTTTTTCATCTAATTCTTTTAATACATCGGGTGCAATTTGCTCTAAATGTTCTCTTGGGTATTTGCCACTTATTAAACCTTTATAGTTCCCTTTTACAGCAACTAAAGCAGAATAAACAAAATCCATAATAAAAAACATTAATAACACGCTTGAACCGAAATGCACATAAAGCATCATTCGTTTAAACTGGATAAATTGTGCGTTAGTATAAGCATCTGGATGTAAAAACCAAATGATAAACCCACTAACAATTAACCCAGCCCCCATAATAACAAAAAAGTAATATATTATTCTCTTCATTGGTTTGTAAGTCCCTGGAATAACAATTTTTCTTGTCAAACTGTTTCTAAATAACATCTTAGAATCTTTAAAAGCAACAATACTCATAAGCATCCAAACTGGAATCCAAATAAGTCCTGTCATTTCATGCATTCCTCGAAGTAAAAAAGCCAATTCTCCACCACCTGAACGTAATCCCCATGTAATATTAAACCCAGTAATTATTAAAGTAATCATAATGGCTACATTTAACCAAATTACTCCTCTTTGAAACAAGTTGAAAACTTCAACTTGATCATTTGGGTTTTTTACCACAGGAGCTCTTCGTCCTTGAAACAGATACATTCCACAAAACAGCGCAATTTCAGCTACAAAAACCCACCAAATATAGAGTTGTCGTTCGTTACTTGCTCGAATAATTTCAGGAGCAAAGGCTTCATAATTTGGTCCAAATGCTGCGTTGGACATTGCTTCATAAGAAGAAGTTGCGGGAACTAATATCCCATCCAAACTTCCTCCAAATAAAATATGCAGTTTATATTTAATAAAGTAATTCCAGTCAACGACCATTAGAAACTCTAAAAATATAAACCCTACAAGTCCTAGCCCAGCAAAGGTATAGATATACGCTTTATTTCTATTAAAAAATGAGCTATTTTCCATAATTTAATCCTACCAACCGTAAGAGTCAGTTGAAATTCCCTGCCCTTTTTTAACTGATCGGTATGTTTTAATTAGTGCAACTTCGTGTGAATCACCTACTAGTAAAGCTTTTGTTGAACACATTGAAGCACACATAGGAACTTTACCCTCAGCCATTCTGTTTTGACCATATTTTTCAAACTCTTCTTTTGAGTTTGTCTCTTCAGGACCACCTGCACACATAGTACATTTGTCCATTTTTCCCTTTGTTCCAAAAGCACCGTCTTTAGGAAATTGAGGCGCTCCAAATGGACACGCAAATAGACAATAACCACACCCAATACATTTATCTTTATCATGTAAAACAATACCATCTGTTCTAATATAAAAACAATCCACTGGACACACTTGTTGACAAGGAGCATCCGTACAGTGCATACATGCCATTGATACAGAAACTTCTTTACCTACAATTCCTTCATTTATTGTTACGACTTTTCTTCTATTAACTCCAACTGGAACTTCGTGTGCTTCTTTACAAGCAACCACACATCCATTACAATCAATACAAAGTGTCTCATCGCAATAAAATTTCATTCTTGCATATTCTACATTACTCATGACACACTCCTACGCTTTTTCTAATCTGACCAAAGAACATTTAGTCTCTGGACAAGAAGTTTGTTGGTCGTAACCATAACTTGTAACTTGGTTTGAATTCTCACCTAATGCATATGGGGCTGTTCTATCAGGGTATCTGCCTTCTAAACTCTCACCACTCCACACACCTGAGAAGTTTTGAGGTAAAAATACTGAGTTTTCATCAACACTGTATCCATATTTACACTTAATTTTAATCTTACCTTCACCTGTACCATAAACCCACATCATATCGCCATCTTTAATACCCAGTTTTCCACCAAGATTTGGATGAATCTCACCGTACATTTCACCTGCTAGTTCTGCTAAATATTTAGAAGCTCTGGTTTCAGTACCTGTTCCCATATGCTCAACTAATCTTCCAGAAACAATATTAATAGGATAATCTTTTACCCAATTTTGTGCTGTTTGCTCAGAAATATATCGAACATTGGTTCGGTAATGATTTGGATTATCTTTAACCGCTGGATACTTCTCAATTAAATCATGTCTAAATGAGTGCAATGGCTCTCTATGTTTTGGAATATTGTCAATAAATTCCCAAACAATAGTTCTAGCTCTTGCATTTCCATAAGGAGCAAGCCCAGCTGCTAGCGCATATTTATTTAATAAACCGCTGTCATCGTTTTTCCAGTTTTTACCTTCAACCAATTTTTTCTCATCTTCACTTAAAGTAATACCCGCTAACTCTTCAATATTTTTAGCAGTAATCTCATCGTATCCACCTTTAATTCTTGAACCTTTAGGAGCAGAACCATTAGCAGCCAATAGATTTTCGCCATTTCTTTCAACACCAAATCGTGTTCTAAATCCCATACCACCTTGATTAACTGGTAAGCTAATATTATACAATACTGGGCTTCCTGGGTGCGTTGGTGTCCAACAAGGCCATGGCAATCCATAATACTCTTTAGCTACATCTCCACGACCTAAAAGTGAAGTATCACTAAATAAGTGCCAATTGGTTGTATGTTTTTTAATTCGTTCAGCCGT
>JBAYYP010000058.1:0-12275 GCA_041672955.1 Arcobacteraceae bacterium | reverse complement strand
GAACCAAAGCATGAAAATACTCTCGTTTATGGCAAAAGACAATGAACTTGACAAAGATTTAATTAAATTTTTTGTTAGAAAAGGTTTACATTTACAATATGCCAAAAAATATTTAATGCCCTCACAAATGGATGAAATCCAAGTAAATTTTGAAACCCTATAAATTTAAACAAAGGAAAAATATGTCAGAAAAAACACCCGTTGAAAAAATAATTTATGAAAGTGAATTTATAAAAATAGTTGAAGAAAAAAGTGAAATACCGTGGTTAAAAATTTTCACGCAAACTCCCTTCAAAGAGTTTAGCCAGTGCGATATGCGAACCCGTTTAGAAATATTCCAATGCTTAGATATTATTGAAAAGGAGATGCTTGAATATTTTGAGCCTGAAAAAATAAATATTGCTTCGTTTGGAAATTATGTGCCACATGTTCATTTTCATATTATGGCACGCTTTAAAGAAGACTCTTTCTTTCCTGAATCCATGTGGGGCAAAAAACAAAGAGAATCTCAATTAACTCTTAAAGATTTTAATTTTTTCTATGATATTCTATTAAATAAGCTGTCTGTCTAATGTGAGTTTTGCTACTATGCAAAAAAGGAGACTGATATATGTCAATAGAGAAGTTAAAAAAAACGAACTCAACCATACTAATACCTGTCTTTATTCCAGCAGTTATTGTTATTGTTTTACTCGTTGTGGGAACCATTAGCAACCCTATTTTAGCAGGCGAAGTTTTCTCAAGTACGCTTGCTTATATTACAAAAGACTTTGGTTGGTTTTATATGTTAGCCGTTGCTATTTTTCTTATATTTATTGTAGGAATAGCCCTTTCTGGTTGGGGAAATATTAAATTAGGACCTGACCATTCAGAACCTGAATACAGTTTTGGTGCATGGTTTGCTATGCTCTTTTCAGCAGGTTACGGAATTGCATTACTCTTTTTTGGCGTTGCTGAACCCATTTTACACTACGCTTCACCTCCCCAAGGAGTTGCCTTAACGGTAGATGCAGCGAAACAAGCCATGCAAATAGCTTATTTTCACTGGGGCTTTCACATTTGGGCAATTTATGGTTTGGTTGGTTTAACTATGGCATATTTTGCGTTTAGACACGGACTTCCTTTGTCTATGCGTTCTGCTTTGTACCCCTTAATTGGTAATAAAATTTATGGCGTTGCAGGACATGCGGTTGATACCTTTGCCATTTTAGGAACACTTTTTGGTATTGCTACAACCTTAGGGTTATCTGTATCTCAAATAAATGCAGGGCTTCATTATTTATGGCCCAGCATTGAAGTTAACACCACGGTACAAATTATTACTATTGCACTAATTACTTGTTTAGCCATGTTTTCAGTCGTTGCGGGGATGGATAAAGGGGTTAAACGACTCTCCATTCTTAACATACTTTTAGCAATAGCCTTAATGTGTTTTGTTTTTGTAGCAGGACCTACAATATTTATTTTAAACACTTTTTTGGAAAATACGGGAAGCTATTTAAGCAATATTGTTGAAAGAACCTTTAGTTTACAAGCGTATACTTCTAATGATTGGATTGGCAACTGGACACTGTTTATTTTTGGTTGGACTATTTCATGGGCTCCTTTTGTGGGGCTTTTTATTGCTAAAATAAGTAAAGGAAGAACCATACGACAATTTGTGGTAGGTGTTATGCTAGTTCCTACTATTTTCACTTTTCTTTGGTTTTCTATCTTTGGAGATACGGCTTTGCATATGGTTATGTATGAAGGATATGAAACTCTTATTACAGAAGTTCAAAACGATAAAGCCATTGCACTGTTTAAACTTTTCGAACGCTTACCTTTTACTGGATTTATCTCTTTTATTACTGTAATTTTAATAATTACTTTCTTTGTAACCTCTTCAGATTCAGGATCACTAGTAATTGACTCTTTAGCTTCAGGAGGTGTAGAACAAACACCTATTTGGCAACGAGTTTTTTGGGTAACTACACAAGGCGTTGTGGCTTCAGTTTTACTTATTGCGGGAGGTTTAGGTGCATTGCAAACGGCTTCCATTGTAAGTGCTTTACCTTTTGCTGTTATTATGCTCATTGCTGCTGTTGGAATGTGTCGAGCTTTAATTATTGAAACCCACCGTAAAGAGAGTTTACAGCACACCGTTAATATGAATTATCAACACCCCATTGAAGAGAATGAAAATTATTGGAAAGCACGACTAAAAGAACTTATAAACTTTCCACAAAAACGAAGTGTAGAAAAGTTTATTAAAGAGAATATTTATGAAAATATGAAAAAAGTTCAAAAAGAGTTTGCGTCTTCAAATTGGTTCTGCGAAGTTGAATACGATGAAGAGTATTGCCGTGCTGTAATTACTATTTTTAAAGATACCACTATTCATTTTTCTTATGAAGTACGATTAAGAGAGTATGAAATGCCCGATTTTTCTTACAATAAAATAGAAGAACTAAAAGGTCAAACCCACTACTACAGTGCTGAAGTATTTCTAAAAAGAGGTGGTTTGCACTACGATTTATATGGTTATGAAAACCATACAATTATTAATGATATTTTAAATCAGTTTGAAAAGTATTTACGCTTTGTACACACCACTCCTGGTATTTTACCATGGGAAATGGATAAACACGATGATTTAATTAACAGTTAATCCACAATGTATACATAAAAAATGAGTTTAAAAAAGAGAAGAGAAGCAATCAATAAAAAAATTTATTGATTACGCTGCTTTTGTCGAAGTTGACTGATAGTTTTCCCACCAATGGCATAATTGTCAGTTAACACCTCTTCTATAATAACTACTGCCGTTTGTGCACCTCTTCCAAAAACATCTTGAAAAACTTGCGTCATTTTAGAAGCCAATAACTCTTTTTGTTCTTTAGTAACTCCACCATCTTCATGTGTCATTTTTACATTAATAACAGGCATTTCTAACCTGCTATGTTGATTTTTTCAATCAACTCATTTAATACATCATCGGCTTTGTCGTGTTCAATTTGACACCCACCTGCAGCCTCGTGACCGCCTCCTCCAAAAGAGAGCATGAGTTCACCCACATTGGTTTTAGAACTCTTATTAATAATAGATTTTCCCGTACTGTAAACCACATTTTGTTTATCTTTTCCCCAAATTGCATGAATAGAGATATTGGTTTGTGGATAAAGCGCATAGATTAAGAATCGGTTGCCCGGATAAATAATATCTTCACCTCTGTAATCAATAATGATTAAGTTTTTATGAATGGTTGAACAACGTTTTAACTGCTCTTCAAACTCTTCAGAATATTTATAATATAAATTAACTCGCTCTTTAACGTCACTTAGCTCTAAAATCTCTTCAATGCTATGATCCGCACAATAATCAATTAAATCCATCATTAAATGGTAATTTGAAACCGTAAAATCTCTAAATCGTCCTAATCCTGTTCTTGAATCCATTAAAAAACTCAATAAATCCCAACCTTGTGGATTTAAAATATCTTCTTTTGAAAACTGAGCAGCGTCTGCTTTATTTGAAGCAGCCATCATTTCATTGAAATTTGAAGGAAACTTAGAAGCTCCTCCATAATATTCATATACCACTTGAGCAGCACTTGGAGCATCTGGGTCTATAATATGGTTCTCTTTTTTCTCATTTCGTAGTGTTTCACTATAATGGTGATCAAACGCAATATGAACTCCATCTACATAAGGTAAGTTCGTAGTAATATCGTTTTGTGTAATTTCAATTTTACCATCTTGCATATCTTTTGGATGCACAAAAACAATTTCATCGACTATACCAATATATTTTAATAAAGTTCCACACACCAACCCATCCATATCACTTCTTGTTACGAGTCTAAATTTTTTATCGGACATAAGATTCTCCCAAAACTAACTATTTTTTATTTCTTATTTATGAAATTAGCAATTACATCACCCATTTCAGTTGTACTAATTACTTTTTTAGCATCATAAGCAGCAATATCTTTTGTTCGATACCCTTCTTTTAATGTTCTTTTAATAGCAGCATCAATCATATTGGCAGCTTCAATCTCTCCTAAAGAGTATCGTAGCATCATTCCAGCACTTTCAATGGTTGCAATAGGGTTTGCAATACCTTGACCCGCAATATCAGGAGCAGAACCGTGAATTGGTTCATAAATAGCCGTTTTCTCACCCGTACTAGCACTTGGTAATAAGCCAATTGAACCCACTACCATTGAAGCCGTATCCGATAGAATATCTCCAAAAATATTGCCCGTTACAATAACGTCAAACTGTTTTGGGTTTCGCACCAATTGCATGGCAGCATTATCTACATACATATGCGTTAATTCAACTTCAGGATAATCAGCTGAGAGTTCAATCATAGTGTCTCTCCATAACTGAGATACTTCTAAAACATTGGCTTTATCTACTGAACAAACTCGTTTATCTCGTTTCATTGCCATTTCAAATGCTACTTTTCCAATTCGTACAATCTCTGGCTTTGTATAAACCATAGTGTTATACGCTTTAAAGCCATCATTTGCTCGTGGTTGTCCAAAATATATTCCACCAATAAGCTCTCGTACTACCATAATGTCTACGCCTTCAATAACTTCAGGCTTTAGAGTTGATGCATTAACCAGTTCATCGTAAATAATAGCAGGTCTTAAGTTAGCGTACACGCCCATGGCTTCTCTAAATTTTAAAAGCCCCGTTTCAGGTCGTAATTCTCGTGGTAAATTATCCCACTTTTCTCCGCCAATAGCTCCAAATAAACACGCGTCTGATTTTAAAACACCTTTTATGGTCTCATCGGGAAGTGGTTTGCCTGTAACATCAATAGCAATTCCACCCATTAAAAATTCAGTATAATTAAGCGTAAATCCACACTCATAAGAGACAGTATCTAAAACTTTTATTGCCTCATCTATAATTTCAGGACCAATACCGTCCCCTTTAATAATAGAAATATTGTATGTTTTCATTTTAGTTTCCTCTCTTCATTTCAGCTTTTGCATAATTTATCAAACCACCCGTAGCAATTAGTTCTTGCATAAAAGGAGGAATTGAAGTAAATTTATATGTTTTATTTGTAGTTACATTAGTAATTTCACCCGCATCTAAATTAATAGATATTATCTCTCCTTCTTTAATCTCTAACGATTCTGGAAGTTCAAATATAGGCAACCCCATATTAAATGCATTTCTATAAAATATTCGAGCAAACGAAGGAGCTACAACCGCAGCAACACCAGCAGCTTTTAGAGCAATAGGTGCATGTTCTCGGCTACTTCCACAACCAAAATTTTCACCTGCAACAATAATATCGCCTTTGCTTAACTTCTTAGAGAATTCTGGATCGGCATCTTCCATAACATATTTGGCTAAATGATCTGGGTCTGAACTGTTTAAGTATCGAGCAGCTATTATAATATCGGTATCGATATTCGCTCCAAAATTCCAAACCTTACCTTTAATTGTATTCATTGTGTCCCTTTAACTGATTTTTTACTTAACAAAGCAAAATCGTATTAAATTTATTTAAAAAGCGTATTGTAGCTAAAGTTTAAAAAATAATTTATTAAACGGTCAAATTAACTATATTTTCAGTAAGTTTGGGTATAATATACACCTTATAATCAATGCAAGGAACTAAAACTAAATGGCAGTAAAAGATATAAATAAAGTGATTGAATCTATCATTAAAGAAAATAAAGATTCGGTTTTAACCTATGAAAAGATGATTAAAATTTTTCCTACAGTTGCATCATGTCCTAATGTTAAAAAGATATTGGCACTCACTCAGCTTTATAATGTAACACTAATTTCTTCTCAAGAGCAAGCTGTGCGTATGAATGCAGCGGAAGCTAAAAAAAGAGAAGATTTACGAACTAAAAAAGAAGCAGAAGATGTAGTTTATGACCTGCTTAAAAATAAAGAACTTCTTGAGTGGAGTCGTTCAGACTCTCCTGTTCGAATGTATTTACGAGAAATGGGACAAATTCCTCTTCTAACTAAAGAAGAAGAGATTGAGATTTCTAAAAAAATAGAAACAGGTGAAGATGTTATTTTAGATGCTATTTGTGCAGTACCTTACTTAGTTGACTTTATTTTAGACTATAAAGAGCCACTGGTTAATCGTGAAAGAAAAGTTAAAGAGTTATTTAAAAACTTTGATGACGATGACAGTGAAGAAGAAGTAGAAGAGAGTCCTGAAAGTGAAGAAGCAGAAGATGCTGATACTGAAAAAGAGACAGAAAGCACTAAAAAACAGAAAAAACTCGACAAACGAGCAGAAGCTATTATTGAATCTTTTAAGAATTTAGAAAAAGCCAAAAAAGATTGGATGAAATTTATTGCAAAAGAAGATATTTTTGACAGCGTAGACGAAATAGAAATCATGCAACACCAATTGGCAATCTCTTTTAAGAAAAAACTTTTAAAAGAAGCCTTGATTAATTTAGGGCCTACTTCAAAACTTATTACTGAAATTGTAAAAGCAATGGAAACAGCACTTAAATCAGATACAGGGTTTGATTCAGAGCTTAAAAGATTAGAGTATAAATTACCACTTTTTAATGACATGCTACAAAAAAACCATGAGAAGTTACTTCTTAGTATTATTAATTTATCAAAAGTACAAATTACCTCTATGGTTCCAGAAGCTACTATGGTAAGTACGTATATGGAGATTAAAAAACTTTTCCAAACAAAAGAAGCATCAAAAGATGGGTTTGATTTAGAGCCTGATCAACTTAAAGATATTTTGGAACAAATTAAACGAGGTAAGAAAATTACCGACGAAGCTAAAACCAGAATGGCAAAATCGAACCTACGATTGGTTGTTTCAATTGCAAAAAGATACACAAACAGAGGTTTACCATTTTTAGACTTAATCCAAGAAGGAAATATTGGGTTAATGAAAGCGGTGGATAAGTTTGAGTATAAAAAAGGGTATAAATTCTCTACTTATGCTACGTGGTGGATTAGACAAGCCATTTCAAGAGCCATTGCAGACCAAGCAAGAACTATTAGAATTCCTATTCATATGATTGAAACCATTAACCGTATTAATAAAATAATTCGAAAAGGGATTCAAGAAAATGGTAAAGAGCCTGATGTTGAAGAAATTTCAAAAGAAGTAGGATTACCGGTTGATAAAGTAAAACAAGTTATTAAAATTACTAAAGAACCTATCTCTCTTGAAGCTCCAATTGGAAGCGATGACGATGGTAAATTTGGGGACTTCGTTCCCGATGAAAAAGCACCAACGCCTGTGGATAACATTATGAAAGAAGATTTACAAAATCAAATTGATCAAATCCTAGGACAACTAAACGAACGAGAACAAGCAGTTGTAAGAATGAGATTTGGACTAATGGACGATGAAAGTGATAGAACTCTTGAAGAAATAGGAAGAGAGCTTTCTGTTACAAGAGAAAGAGTTAGACAAATTGAATCAAGCGCTATTAAAAAACTCAAACACCCAAAAGTGGGTAAGAATTTGAAGAATTATGTTGAGAGTTAATCGTTAAAGGTTACTTCTTATAAAAACAGGGCTAAATTAACTTTAGCCCTACTTTACATTTTCACTCTGGCGTTAATTACCAAGGTAGCTAAAGTTACAATAAATAAACCACTCAAATATGAAAACAGATGCAACAATCCATTGTTATTAAGTGCAAAAAATCCGAAAATTAAAACAGCATATCCTGCTAATCTATACAAAGAAGCAAACCCTGTTGCTGAAAAAATAGTGTTTTTAAAACTGTTTTGTTTTATCTTTTTTTTCTCTTCATTTATAATGGTTTTAATTTCAGCAGTTGTAAATTCAACTTGTTCATTAATTTCTCCATATAAATCATGAGGGTCATCAATTTCGTCTATTTTATCTCGTGGTTCACTTGTTGGTTCAGCATTTTTCTCTAAACTTTCGACTCTATTTTGAATATTTCTTTTATATCCCCAAAAAGAGCCAATGGTAATGCTCATAGCTGAAATAAATGCCACTTGGGTATTTAAAAGCCAAAGATAGTTACCAAAAGCCAAACATACAACTATTACAAGAAGATCAAGTCCCACATAAAATTTAACAAAGTTTTTAATCATCATTATCTTTAGTACGGTCGCCATATTTTGCTCTATGTGCGTATCTTGGGTCATTTTCCATTCCCTCGTACTGTTTTTGAGCTCGTTTATAGGCTTTATAGACATTGTTAACAGCAGCTGCAATACCTAAAACAACACCTATCCAAAGCGTCCACGTTTTTCCTGTCCAATCTTTTAGTAATAATCCAATTCCTACTCCAAGAACAACCGCAACTGCCATGGAAATACCCAAAGAAAGTGAGTCCAGTGCAACTAACTTGTCTTTATGTTTTGGAACTTTTTCTTCTTCTTGGGGTGTTTGGTTTTCACTCATAATATTTGCATAACCTCATTGGCTGCTTTTATACACGCGTCTATTTCTTCATTCGTAATTGTTGTGCACATAAACCCTACTTCATATTGGCTACACGCAAAGTAAAATCCTCGCTTTAACATCTCTTGGTGAAATATTGCAAAACGTTCAAAATTGCACTTCCCTACTTCTTTAAAGTTTGTTGGCATGGTTTCACAAAAGAAAAATCCAAACATACTTCCTCTGGTATCGGCTTGAAGAGCAATGCTATTTTTAGCAGCAACTTCTTTAAATCCATTCATTAATCGTTTGCTTTTTTCTTCTAATTCATTGTAAATAGAAGGATTAGTTTTTAACTTCTTTATGCTTACAAGTCCAGCTGCCATAGCCACAGGGTTTCCGCTTAATGTTCCTGCTTGATAAACTGTTCCCTCTGGGCTTAAGTGACCCATAATCGCTTTGTTTGCACCAAAAGCACCCACAGGCATTCCAGCTCCTATTACTTTTCCAAAAGTAATAATGTCGGCTTTAACGGGAACAACACCATGTGCGCCTTTTAATGACGCTCTGAATCCTGACATTACTTCATCAAAAATCAGCAATGCACCATGTTCATCACACAATTTTCTACACGCTTGTAAAAACTCAACAGAAGCTGGAACTAATCCCATATTTCCAGCAATGGGTTCAATAATAATACACGCAATATCGTTTGAATCTTCAAAACATTTTTTCAAGTTTTCAATATTATTATATTCACACAAAAGTGTGTGTTTGGTTAAATCAGCTGGAACTCCTGGGCTACTAGGTGTTCCAAATGTAGCTAAACCAGAACCAGCTTGCACTAACAGTGAATCAGAGTGTCCATGATAACACCCTTCAAATTTCACAATGTCGTTTCTGTTGGTTACGCCTCTTGCTAATCTAATAGCACTCATAACAGCTTCCGTACCGCTGCTTACAAATCTTATTTTATCAATATTATCAAACATCTCTACAATTTCAGTTGCTAATTGGGTTTCAAGCTCTGTGGGAGCCCCAAAGCTTAATCCCAATTTTGCTGTTTTAATAACTGCTTCTTCAATATCTTTATCGCAGTGTCCAAAAATTAAAGGACCCCAACTTTGTACAAAATCTACATATTTATTTCCATCAATATCATACAAATAAGAACCCTCACCTCTTTGAATAAACAAAGGAGTTCCACCTACGCTTTTAAATGCTCTAACAGGAGAATCCACTCCACCTGGTATTACTTCTTGAGCTTGGCTATACGCTTCTTGTGATTTTTCATACATATTACAGTCCTAACTATTAATTTAAAAGCAGTATTATACTATAATGTAGCCATGAAGAACCTCATATTAGCACTCATTTTATCAATATTTATTCATATACTTTTTTTAATGAACTATCCTGTAAAAAAACAAGAGGATTCTGCAGAAAACAAAAACAAAGAGAAAAAAGTTGCTTCCAATATAAGATATGTAAAATTGCAAAAAACAGTAGAAGAAAAAGAGAATAGACTCTCAACTCTTAAAGAAGAAATAAAAGATAAAGAAGAAGTTAAAGTAGAAAAACCATTTCAAAAAGCAAAAGAAGTTACTCCGCAAATTAAAAGACCAAATATTAAAGAAGCCAAAAAAACTTTTACAAAACCTACTACTTCGCAAGAGGTTAAACCCACATTTACCAAACCCTTACCTAAAGAAGCTCCTAAGACACTTCTAGAACAACAGCAAGAAAAATTAAAGAAAGAGACTTTAAGTGATTTTTTATCAACACCTGAACTTGACCGAAATATGCTTGATAATATTACAAAGAGTTATTTAGAACTTTATGGAGAAGAGTACAACTCTTTTAATCAAGTACAAAAGGTTTTCTTACAAAAAAACCTACGAGATATTGGAAGAATTACTGAAAAATATTTACGATACCCTGCTTTAGCAGTAAGACTAAAACAAGATGGCACAAATGTTATAGAGTTTATGCTTTACCCAAATGGAGATATTTCACACTTAAGACTAACAGACTCTTCAAATTCAAGTTCATTAGATGAGAATACTCTTGAAACCATACGCATTGCATATAAAGATTATCCACGACCCAATGAACCCACTAAAATAAAAATTTATGTTAACTATTTTTTGTATTAGTTTTATATTTTAACTTTAATTAAAAGCCTTAAAGGCCTCTAAGCTATTTAACTGTTGCCAATACCAACTCTCGCAAAGTTTTACAAGCAACTGCAGTTGAAACTCCACTTGCATCATATTTTGGTGCTAGTTCTACTACATCCATTCCTACAACATTATTTAACCCACTTAAAGTTTTAATGATTTCTAAAATATCTTGAAATGAGATTCCACCTGGTTCTGGTGTTCCTGTTCCTGGGAAAACAGACGGGTCAAGAACATCTAAGTCAATTGTAATATAGACAGGTTCATCTTTTAATCGTTTCACACAGCTGTTCAAAGTATTGTAAGTGAACTTTTCTAAATGAACATTTGTTTTTGCCCATTGGAACTCTTCTTTAGTTCCTGAACGAATACAAAACTGATTTACATTTCCTTTAGGAAGAAGCTCTGTAACTCTTCGTATAACCGTGGCATGAGAAAAAGCTTCACCCAATAACTCTTCTCGTAAATCGGTGTGTGCATCAAAGTGAATTACGTGTAAATTACTATACTTTTTAACCAACGATTTTATTGGCGCATAGCTAACTAGATGCTCTCCTCCTATCATAATAGGAATTTTATTATTTTCAACAATTTTATCTACTGTTGCTTCTATTATTTTTAAAGAGTGCATTTTATCGCCATAAGGCAACTCTAAATTTCCATAATCAAACAAAGGTAAGTCATTTAAATCACTGTCAAAATAAGGGCTGTAACTCTCAATTGCCCATGAATCTTCTCTCATAGCAGCAGGTGCAAATCTTGTACCTGGCTTAAAAGAAGTTGTACCATCAAAAGGGGCTCCAAATAGTACTGCTTTTGAGGGTTCAAACTCATCTGTAAATCCAATAAATGTTGTGCTTTGTGCTTCCAATTTATAATTTCCTTTCGTAATTGTATAGATCTTTATATCGAAATGCCAATAGATTTTCTAAAATAGCAAAAAAGACAATAAAAGTAATAAAAGAGCTTCCCCCATATGAAAAAATAGGCATAGGAAGCCCAACAACAGGAGCAAAACCTATAACCATTAAGATATTAATGCTCATATTAAAAAAAATCAGTAGCCCTACTCCAGATGCAAATGCTTTTACCAAATAGTCATCTTTAGAGGTGTAATTGTGCGATAAAAGGTGGGTTATAAGCAATAAATACAAAAAAATCAATCCAATGGCACCAATAAATCCGTGTCGTTCTACAAAGTAAGCAAAAATAAAATCACTTGTAGCAATAGGAAGAAACTTAAGTTGCGTTTGCGTAGCATCTTCTTGACCTTTTCCAAATAATCCACCTGAACCAATTGCAATAATGGATTGTTGCACGTGATAGCTGGGTTCATCGGAGATAAAGTCTGTAATTCTTTTTTTCTGATAATCTTTTATCATATATGTATACATTAAAGGCGATGCTAATGCGATTATAATAGCTATCGTTGCCCATATTTTCCACCTAACACCAATAACAAATAAAACACTATAACCTACCAACAACAGCACTATAGCTGTTCCTAAATCTGGTTCTTTAGCTATTAAAATAAATGGCAATATTATGTAAAAAGAGAAATGTAAAAACTCTTTTATTCCATATCCCTCTTTTTTCGGAGGATTAATATGAATTAAATATCCTAACATCAGTAAAAAAATAGGTTTAATAAGTTCTGAAGGTTGAAGCGTTGCACTGGTAAATGGAATAGGTAACCATCTGGTTGCTCCTAGTTTTGTCACA
>JBAYYP010000057.1:0-12503 GCA_041672955.1 Arcobacteraceae bacterium | reverse complement strand
CCAACGTAAGGTGATTTAATTTTTTACATTACGGATTGATTCGTAATTAGCTCATCAGAGCTGTTCAAAAGAAACAGCTCCTTTATGGGCTAGTAGTCTCTTTTTAACAGTTGTGGTGAGCTAATTTTGGTGAGAATGTTTTCTCAACACAAATAGTGATTTTATACACAACTTAAAGGAGACACAATGTATAACAAAGTAGTAATGGTTGGAAACTTAACCAGAGATATTGAACTAAGATATTTACCAAGTGGTGCTGCTATTGCCAAAAGTGCAATTGCAACTTCTTATAAATATAAAACTTCAACGGGTGAACAAAAAGATGAAGTTTGCTTTTTAGATTTCAATATGTTTGGAAGAAGTGCAGAAATTGCAAACCAATATTTAAAAAAGGGTTCTAAAGTTTTGTTAGAGGGTCGGCTTGTATTAGAGCAATGGACAGCTCAAGACGGAAGTAATCGAAGCAAACACTCTTTACGAGTGGATACAATGAAAATGTTAGATGGACAGCAGCAACAAGGTGCGCAACAAAATGATTCTCAGTCATATGGAAATCAAAATACTGCAACACAACAAAGTGCTGCCAATTATCATCAGCAGGCAAATCAGTATCATCAAGGTAATACTACTAAATCATCTCAAGAACACAACTTGGGTAATGGAGCAAACCATGATATACCAGAAATTGATATTGAAGAAGACGAAATACCGTTTTAATAGCAACACTTTATAGTGTAAATAAATAGTATTTATTGTCTTTAAATCCTCGCCAAACGGGATTGTTTCTATTCCCGATGGCTTTGGGGAGTAGTGTTTTTATTTAGCACTATAGGAGATGCAAATGAATTCTATATTTTATTTATCAATTGTTATTTTTATAATTTGTATTGCCTTTATATCTTATGCTTTATTTTTAGAGTGCAAGAAACAAGGTTTTATGTATATAAAAAAAATAAAAGGTTTAACTATCAATTTTTTAGCAGAGTATGCTGATTTTGGTATGGGAGTTGGTGCAAGCGTATCTGGTTTCACACTTGTTGAACTTGCAAAAAACACCACTGAAGTTAGTAGCTATGAATTGGCTGTTATATTCTTTTTAGGTGTCTTTATTTTTAGGCTTTCAAAGAAAGCAAAAGAATTAGTGTCTTGACATTACTTCTTTAAAAATGATAAAATTCAAAAAAAAGGAAAACTATGGAAAATTTAAACCTTGGCTATATTATTATGGGTGTTATGATTTTAATACCTGCAATAGCTATGATGTTTATTTCCAAAAAAGATGTTCAGGCTCACAAGTCAAAACATCATAAACATGCGTAGCAACTAAAACCCCACAAAAACTAATCAACATTTAACTCACTGTTAAAATTTAGTTTCCGATTAATTTCGGAGGGTTTTTAGTGTCTAAAATTTACTGTTTTTCCTACAAGGGGATAAAAGAATACATTTATCCCTTTGTGGGGTGTACTCTTTTATCCTCTTGCAAGGATTAAAATTTTTAGGGTTTGCGCCCTTATATCTTAAGGAGATAAAATGAGTAATGATGTACAAACAACAAATAATAGAAGAACAAATCTTCAAATATTGGATGATAGACGAGAAGAGCTTAAAAATGGTCTTGTTACCTATAAGCAATTTTTAGATGTTATTCCTGTTATCAAACAAGAACAATTTAAAAGGAACTTTCTTGAGTTAGCAACTCAGGACTACCTTTTGAGTATCGTAAATATAAAAGAACTAATTCGATTTGCAACAAATATCTCAAAGATGGGGCTTGACATCAGTCCTTCTTCCAAGGAGGTGTATATCATACCCTTTGAGACAAAAGTTAATAGTGAAAAGGTAATGTTACCACAAGCCGTTATACCCCTTAATGGTATGCAGCAATTAGCATACCAAAAGGGATTTTTCCTGCAGCTAGATGCTGTCTGGAAATTTGATGATAACTCTTGTGAAGCTGAAAGTAAACTTTCAAGACTTCAACAAAGTCAATTGAAAACAGCTGACTCAAAATGGGTGGAAGCGCATTTCATTGGTTTTGATGTTATTTTGCCAGATTTGAAAAATGAGTTACCCTCTCAAGTGAAATTCGTTGATTTGAATTATGTGAAAGAAGCAACAAAAACCATCAAGGACGAAAGATGGAAACTCCAAACATGGAGACATAAAGCCGTGCGTAGAGCATATGGAGACTTTATGATACCACGAGATCGTAAAATCGAAGCATTTGAGGAGATTGAAAACCTCAATGATTCAGTTTTGAAAAACGCTGATTCTACAAGTGGTAAATTACTTACCATTGAAAACGAAAAGGCATTGATTCAGCTAGGAATTGGTTTACAAAAAGTTAATGGCGTAGCTATTGCTTCTAATTTCCATGGTAAAGAAAAGACTCTACAAGAGTTTGGATTTACAAAAAATGGAGGAAATTGGAGCATAGAATATGCTGAAGATGTAGATGTAATTCCAAGTCCTACACCTGAAAAAAAACCTAGTCCTACGCCTGCAAAACAACTTTTTGCTCACTTATTAAAAAAATTAAACAAAGAGCAAATGGGAGATTTTGTAAGTAGTGTATTAGGTTTAACAAAAACCGATACAAAAGGAATCAATGAGGTTCTTGAAGACTTATCATTACTTGATAAAATGGTTGAAAAGTATCTGTCAGAACTTCCACAAAATGAAAATGATGCAGAAGCTGATCATCATCTATTTAATCAAAAATAAAATAAACTAAAACCCCACAAAAACTAATCAACATTTAACTCACTGTTAAAATTTAGTTTCCGATTAATTTCGGAGGGTTTTTAGTGTCTAAAAAGTTGCCATAAAAGGCTAACCCATAGGGATATACAATCGTCATATCCCTACAAGGGATTAGTATATCTCTTTATTCTCATAAGGAGTAAATTATGACAACAGAAGAATTAATTAGAAATCAAATCATGGACAATATTTTTAATGAAAGACCAGGAGAAGAAAACGACTGGGATGTTTTCATGGAAACAACACCTGTGGATGAAGAAATTGATGGATTTATAGCTTGTGAAGAGTTTGAATGGAACTCAATCCATAGCTTAAGAGAAAAAATGAAAACAGATTTATTAAATTTGTGTGCATTACAAGAAGATATTAAATCTAGTCAATCCCTCTTTATTGTTGAGCAATATGATATTCATTTCAGTAAATCAAGCAGAGTATTTTTTGGAGTCTTTGATTCTAAAGAAAAAGCTATTGAAGAAATGGAAAAAGGGTTTGAAACTCTTTATCTTGGATTTAATGATTTTATCCAAGAAAATGGAAAGAATCAATGGGTTGTTGAACTTCTTGATATGGGTGTTGAAATTAGAGAAATACAACTTAACCAATTTGGGGAGGTGTGATATGACTCTATTATCTAAAATGAGGATAATTGTTGGAATGTTTTTATTAGCAGCAACGATTTTCACAACCACTCAATTAGTTGCGGAAAATGTTACCAAACAAGTTCTTGCTCAAGAACTTAAACCTTTTATTGAGGGTTAGGAGTTTGTAATGAAACAACTATTAATAAATTTTGATTCTTTTTGCAAAGATGTTAAAGCACCAATTATTGTTGGTAACTATGAATTCAAATTGACTGAAAAGTCTTTTAAGGATTTTGTAGGAAATATCTACAAAGAGGTCAAGAAATTTCTTTTGATATTAAGAGAAATTAAAGATAACGATGAAGTTGTTTATTATTTTGAAAAAGAAGAGGAGCGAGAAAAACAAGTCGAATACTTTAAAAAACTTGCTTCTAAAAATAAACTATAAATAAATAATTGTTGCTCATAAGAGCCAATCCACAAGGATACACGAAAGTCACTATCCTTGCGGATAGGTGTGTCCTTTTTTTACATATCAAAGGAGATATTATGACAAAAGAAAATTTAACCAAAGAACAATTACTAAAAATGCTTCAACATTTTGAGCATTATCCTACAGTTACATATGCTGATGATAGAGCTTATATCTTAGCTTATTTGGAAGATGAATCATGCTCAATTAGCAGAAATGAAATCGAAAAGTACATTGATGAAAATTTTAGAACCATTGATGAACTTTGCCCTCATTGTAAAAAAGAGGTAAAACTTCAATCAAAATTTGAAGCTCAAGTTTGTCTATTGTGTAACACGATTATCTTACCTTGCTCTATATGTGAGGCAAAAGACTGTCTGAATTGTCCTCTAAAAAATCATAGTGTAGAAGATGTTTACAACAAGCATTTTAACAAAATGCTTGAGGGAACTGGTTACACGGCTTGCTTTGTTGAAACATCGGAGCTTTACGGTGAAGATGATGAGGAAGTGGATGAGAATAATCCTTATTATATGATGCCTATGTATGAGGCCCATATTGAAGATGGGGGAGAGGAAGAAGTGGAAAACACGTGGACGGGTCGATATTGCGATGCTTCAAGCGTTGCTACCGAACTTGATTTTTTTGTTCGTGAAATAGTTAAAGGTGAAACAACTAACTCAAGAATAATTCAAGAGTTAGAGACTTTAACTGGCGAAAAATATGAGTCATTAGATGTTGAATCTTTTGAAAGTTTCTTGGATAGTAATCGCCATTTGGTTAAAGAGATTTCATATACTCTTGGTTTTATCCAAAGTGCTATTGAAATCCACGAAATCGAAGTAGATCAAAAATTAGAAACATTTGTGGAGATGATGCACGAATGTTTTGATAAATTCTAAAAATTACACATTGTTGCCTAAGAGGGTATTTAATTGCCCTCTGGGCGATATTACTCTCTTGGTTAATACTAGCCTTTGGGCTTATTAATTAGGAGATTACATGAGTGCTAACCAAATTCCTGATAAAACACCTTTTGACATGTTTATCGAAAAGAACTTACCAAAAGTTTTAAAAGAACAAACAAAAAGTGATTTAGGGGATAGAAGTACATATATAGGAGCTTCTGATATAGGAAGCTGCTTAAGAAAAAGTTACCTTGGTAAAAAACTAAATGTTGAACATGATATTGCGCAACACATTGTTTTTGAAAGAGGGCATATTGCTGAGGGAATCGTTGAGAAAATGATCAAAGGAACCCCATATAAAACACAAGTTGAAGCTATCGGGAAAGCCGATAATAATTTTCCCATCAAGGCACATATCGATTTCGTAGTTGATTTCGGTAAAGAAATAGTTGTCCTTGAGGCTAAATCAACTTCAATGCCAGTAGATGAACCGTATGAAAGTTGGGTTTTACAAACTCAATTGCAAATGGGTTTACTTAAGGAAAAATACAAACAAAAAAACATCCGTGGCTATATCATTGCTATCGATGTTAATACAGGTTGGTATAAAAGTTTTAAGGTTGAGCCAAATGTAACTTTGTTTAATATTGCAATCAAAAAAGCAAATGAATTAGCTAATGCGCTTTATAAAAATGTAGAGCCAGCAGCAGAAATTCAACTGTATTGTGCAAAATGCCCTTTTAAAGGGAATTGCCCTGCAATCACAAAAGGTTGCGAAAAAGAGTTGCCTATAAACATTAAGGCATCTATGCGAAAACTTAAACAATTACAAGGAACCGAAAAAGAAATCAAAAGAATCAAAAAAGAGATTATTGATTTTATGAGTACGGTAAACCTTGATATTGCAAAAGCAGGAGATACTACAATCCAATTACTTTATTCTAAGAAGGATGAGTATGGGGTTGATATGGCCAGATTAAAAATCGAAGAACCTGTAATATATGCTAAGTATAGAACGGTTTCAACAGATGGCTTCTCTTGGTTAAAAGTAATTTAGGAGGAGGCTGTTATGCACAATAGAAAACTATGTATTTCAGAAGATGAGGAACTATTCCAAACTAATTTTGGTTATGTAATATATAAAATTGATGAAATGTATTGCGATCTTTGTTTGATAGAAATTGATAATGGGGAAAAGAATCAAGGGTTAGGAACTGTTTTAATGAAAAAATTTATTAATAAAATCAAAACACATGGAATTAAAGAGGTTTATCTTGATGCTTGGGTTACTACCGAAGGAATTTATGATATTGAAACCCTTGTTAAATTCTATAAGAAATTTGGTTTTAAAGAAACGGAAAGAATGGATGATGATGGACAAATAAGAGTATTTATGTGTCTTGAGTTATAAAAAACAATAAGGAAAATGTGATGGACTTTTATATTACAAGCAAGAAAGTTGAAAAATTAGAAAAAATAGCTAAAAAGGATGAATTGTATATGCATATGTATGCGAGTTCCCTAGAGAGGCTATTGGAAAATAAAGATAAATTGTTTGATTTAAAACATGCAATTTATGAAAAGCAAATAGATAATAGGGTTTTCCCTGTTATCTTTATTGATAATCGTCAGGTTGTTCTCTCAAAACCGATGTATCGAGTCTTTTTTGAAGAGCCAAAACAGAATGAAATAACTTATAAAGAAGATAAATATACATCTTCTTTATTTTAAGGAGACTATTATGGAAACAGTCTATGGAGCAGAAGCAAATAAAGTATTTATTTACTTCTTAAAAGCCATGGGAATCACTGAGCCAAAGTTTAGAAAAATAAACAATGGTTACAGAACATATAAAGGTGAGTGGTTATTTGATACTACAAAGAAAGTAATCACTCGAACTAACAAATTCAAAGATTTTAATGGTTACGATTATGATGTAAAAACAGAAGAATCTGTTTATCAAGTCGTTAAAGAGAATGGAAAAATTCTCATTAAATTCTTAACAAAAAAAATATTTTAAAAAACTAACCAAAACTAATCATCTAACAAATTTCATATAAATCTTTAATCTGACTGCATTTGCAGAGGATAAAGTATTGTCTATTTGATTTGATTCTTTTTTGGTTTATTAGGAGAAAAACAATGAAAACAGTAATTAACTTAAATAAAAACTACTTTGGTGAAGGACATCACCATGTTGGATATTCAATTGGTGAAAATGGTTATTCTGGAAGTGGCTGGAAAGAGAATCAGGTAAATGCTTTAATTGAAAAATTAAACTTACCAAAAGAATTTCTTGATGGTGAAAAAATTGAAATTTCAGAAGAACAAAGAGCAGAAATGTTTAAGTTAAAAAGCTCATTTGTTGTCTATAAACTTATAGATAATGGTAATGATAAAAAAATCGCTTATCCAGAGGATATGCCAGATGATTTAATTAGTGCTCTTGAAACAGCTCGAAAAAATAAATCATTTGTAACTCTATCTAATGGTGATATGCAAACAGGTGAAGCTTGGGGCGATTTGTTTGATACCAAAGGACGAATTGGCCTTTCAAGAGGTAGAGATTATATGTTCCCTTTGTTAATAAGTTTTAAAAGAGCCGATTATGACGAAGAAACAGACACTGAATCTGGTGAAAGTTATGATTTTCTATCTGAAATGCATACTTCTGATATTGCAAAATATCTTAAAGAAAATGACTTTGAAGTTAGCGATGTGCTCAGTTGCGGTGGAGATATTATTGGCTCAGTTGTTGCGGTTCAGGTAGGACTTACAAAAACTAAAGTTGCTTATAAGCACCCAACTTTTAAGGGCAAAGATTTCTCACCAAAAAATATCAAAGTAGAAGTTGAAACGCTTACAATTGAATGTAAAACGACATCAGATAAAAATGATGAAGTAAAAACTTGTGTTAAAGAAGAGAAAAAATTCACATTGTTAGTTGGTGGAGAAGTTTATTCCAGACACAATACAAAAGATGAATTTGACTCTTTTTTGAGAGCCAATAGACAAATAAACCTTTGCGGTAAGGAGTAAGTCATGAAACTTGAACAAAGAGATATAAAAGACATCTATGCAGTAATAGAATCTATAAATGGACTCAAAAAGCCATTAGAAGCAAGAATATTTGAAAACAATATTGAGGTCTATAAAGAACCTTTGGTTTTTAAAACAAATTCAAGTTTTATTAAAGCTTTAAAAAAGCTTGATGTTTTTGAGTTTGAATATGCTTTAAATAAAATAATAGGTTTTAGAAAAAGCGCTGATGAAAACAATCATTATCATATCCAACTCTCAGTCTCTGAAGGTGTTGAATATGCTACAGAAATAGAACTTTAGGATAAAACATGAGAACAGAAGAATTTAAATTAGGTGGAATCGCAAATGACTTTAGACATTCTTTTCTTGATTTATTATCAAGTAAAGCTAGAAAGAACAGTTGGCATTCTTCAAATGTAAATGTTTCTACAAACAAAGAGCAAAAGGCGCTTTATTTTTCTCATTCAATTCAGCATGACACTGAAATAGTAATTGAGCGTGTTGATAGGGATATTCAAGAATCTTTACAATCTATGAGGAATTTAGGATTTCAATTTGATGTAAAGACTATAAAAAAGGGTTACGAAATACAAGTAACTAATATTAAATAAAACAGTTTTATCCTTTATGGGGTGCTTTTAATCCCATAAAGGGGATAGGTATGCACTTCATTTTGGATTTCAATTTACAAACTAGCCTTTTTGGCTTAATTTATAGGGAAATACAATGAGTGCGAACTTAATAAAAGAATTGAAAAACAAGGGTGAAGATTTTGAATTCTACCCAACAACAAGAGAAATACTGGAAGCAATGTATTGGGATTTGGTAGGTAAAAAATATGATGAATCGAATTACCGTGCAAATGGTAAAAGTTTCAATATTTTAGATGTTGGAGCAGGTCAATGTAAGTTGCTTTCTGTATTTGAAGAGATAGCAAATGAACAACCTTTGCTTGGCGAATATCATTATCCAGAAATTAATGGTGCTGAATACTATGAAAGTTGCAAACTTAAAAAAGTAATCAGTTTAGAAGAGTATGGGCGAAGATACAAGATTGAATTGGATAAAGATGGCTCAGTGCTTGAAGAAAATATTCATCTTAATCAATTAATGATTATGTTAAAAAATGCAAAGATTGAGGATGTTGATTTAACTTCTCTTGATGAATTGTATTCTACGCATAGTGCTACGACAAATAGAGAAATTCTATTAAGTCAGATTGAAAAATATGAAATTCCAAAAAATTGTAGAAGCGAACGAGAAAGATATGCAAATCGTATTTTTATAAAAAAGTATATGGCAATTGAAAAAAGCCAAATCTTAATTGATCAAATGCCAAAGAATGTTTTTGTTGTTGGAACTGATTTTCAAGAAAATCAGCTAATTGATAAAAATGCCGACATTGTTTTTTCAAATCCACCATACAGTGAATATTCACTGTGGGCTGAAAGAATCATTAAAGAAGCCAATGCCAAACTTATCTATTTGGTTATACCTAAAAGATGGGGAAAGCAAGGAAATATTGCAGCTGCTATAAAAGCAAGAAGAGCAACCGTTTCAATTGTTGGTGATTTTGACTTTCTTCAAAGTGAAGACAGAAAAGCCCGTGCAAAAGTGTCATTAGTCAAAATTGATTTAACAGGTAAAGCTGTTGAAAATAGACGAGGATATAAAGTTAAGTCTGATGAAATAAGAGTTGACCCGTTTGATTTATGGTTCAATGAAACTTTTAAAATCAATGCGAAAAAAGAAGAGGAGTATGACTATCAAATCCGTGAGCAAAAAGCTAAAAACCATAAAGAAAAAGTGGAAAATGCTTTAGTAAACGGTAATGATTTAGTTTCTTCTTTGGTTGAAGTCTATAATCAAGAGTTAAACGCTCTTGTTTCTAATTATCAAAAGTTAGGAGAACTCGATGCAGATTTACTTAAAGAACTTAATGTGAACATTGAAAGTTTGTTAAAAGCTTTTAAGGAGAAGATTTCGGGTCTTAAAAATCTGTATTGGCAAGAGATATTTAACAATCTTGATGCAATTACATCAAGACTTACAAGCCGAACCCGTGAAAGCTTACTTAATACCCTTACATCAAATACAAATATTGACTTTACAACAGGAAATATTAGAAGTGTAGTAATCTGGGTTATTAAGAATGCAGAATCATACTTTAACAGTCAAATGTTAGAGGTTTACGATGATTTCACTACGGGTGATGGTATCAACTTATATAAATCTAATGCTAATTTTAACAATGACACATGGAGATATTGTCGAAGCGACAAAAAAACCATGGGCAAATATGCTCTTGACTATCGAATTGTTTGTCATGGATATAGAAGTGAGTATGAATGGAGAAATGAAAACTCTCTATCTGATTCTCAACAACAATATGTAAGAGACATTGTAATTATCGCCAAAAATCTTGGCTTTACTATTGATGGTTATTATCATGAAATGGCTCTTAAAGAAAAACATCATCTGACATTTAATCCTAAGAGAGAAACCCCATACAAAGTTGGAACAAAAACTTTAAATGGAAAAATTGAAGAGGTTTATTGTCAATCACATTTACCAAATGAAAATGGTGAAGATACAATGGAAAAAGATGGTGTAATTTATGTTTATAGAGATGATCAAGATAGCAGTTGGTTTCAGTATAAAATTGACGGAAGGTATATTAACCATGAGAATATCAGAATCGAAGGTACTGATACTTTTACTACTGTAAGAGGGCATGGCAATGGAAATGTGCATTTTCAATTCAATCAAGAGTTTATTAAAAAATTTAATTTGGAAGTTGGGCGTATTAGAGGTTGGATTAAAACACCACAAGAAGCTGCCAATGAATTTGATATTAGCATTGAAGAGGCTAATGCTTATTGGAATACATCTTTTAAAGTGTTACCTTCAGCTTTGTCAAATTTACTTCCATATAAAAAAGAAGAAGTCAAAGAAGCAACAACTATTGTTATTGCGAACGAATTGGCTCAAGAAGAGGTTTCTTTGAATATTAAAGATGCTGCTAATGTAGCTCTTTATGACGAAGATGTAAAAGAGTGTTTTTTAAATGGAACACTATTCTAAAAAGGAAATATTATGGCTTTCGATTTTGAAAAATTGAAAATTAAACCAAAAGAGCACTTTTGGGTATCTGGGCTAAAAAGAGCATTTGAATTAACGGGGCTATTGCCTTTGTATATTCATGTGTTTAAAAACCTTGAGCACCTTGAAAGTGGAAAAGATTATGAGTGGAATAATGGGAACGCAACCATTGTTTACGCTTTAAACAAAGAAAAAGATTCAATTTTGTTAATAACAGGTTGGATTGGAAATAGACAACATAAATAAGGAGAAGCATTATGCTAACAAAAGCAATTATTACGGTTATAACTACTGCAATACTTGGTTACGGTGGTATTAATAAATCAGAAAAGGTAGATTTAGGATCAAAGATTACAATTGGTCTTTACTCTATGAATAAATAAAAAACATTGTTGCCTAAGAGGGTATTTAATTGCCCTCTGGGCGATATTACTCTCTTGGTTAATCAAACTAGCCTTTGGGCTTATTAATTTAGGAGATTGTAATGTTATTAAAAATTAAAAACATAATCACAACTGCTACAAAAAATATTAAAGAAAAAATCAAAACAACCCCTGCTTTTATTGCTACTGAACATTTTCAAGAAAGATTACTTCAGCGTTTTCAAGATGAAGAGCTTAATTTGCTTGAAAAGACTATAGAAAAAGCTTTTGAAAAAGCTCAACCTGGTAGCAAAGTAAGATATACACATCCTGCTTATGGTATTACGGTTGTTGGTAAAAAAATGGGATTAAATGGTTTTGAATTAATAACTTGTTGGCAAAAAGAAGAGGATGCAGAATGATAGAGGTATTTTTATTAACCTATATGGCAATCGCTTTTTTAATGGCACTTGTAAGCGTAGTAGTTATAAGAAATAGACTGGTAAAGCTTGGTTTTTGGAGATTGTTGTTGTTTTTTGTAACACAACCAATACTTGCTTTAAAAGAAATAATAAAAATGGAGAAAAAATGAAAACTAAAAATAAGAAAGCCTCTTTTATTCAATTTGAGGGAAGCAGTGAAGAAAATAACCCATTGAGAGTAAGATTCATGATGAATGGATTTGTTGATGATAACAATAATTTTACTGGGATCATACATGGATATGAAGGAGGAGGAGAATACAGTGAAGGGCTTGTTTATAAAAACAAGTTCTTGCCTAATATAAACGAAGATGGTGAATGTATTGAATGGGATACCATGGCTACTACTTTTAAAAAGCTATCAGGACTTGATGCAGAAAAATTACTGTATCAATTTAAAGATGTTATCCCTTTTGACGATTCAGGAACTTATTTTATTCCAAAAGAAGAGTTCATTAAAGAAAACTCTTTATGTGACGGGAGTAAATTATGCAATCTTGAGTTCAATATAACACCTATTGATTATGCCAATACGACTTTTGAGAATCCTATTAAAACATGGGATTTTGATGAAATCAAAAGCTTAATTAAACAAAAGGATCGATTATGTCATTAGAGGAACGTTCTCAAAATTTATTACTATTAGACTTAAGCAAATTTCCTTTTATCAGTAAAGGTGATATTCGTAAATGTATTAGATACAACGAAGGGGAAGAGGTTGCTTTTGCAGAGAATGGATTGTACTATGATGTTCCAGAAAGGCTTTTATTTTTGATAAAACCTTTTAT
>JBAYYP010000056.1:0-13133 GCA_041672955.1 Arcobacteraceae bacterium | reverse complement strand
ATGCAGTATTGGAGGGATTGTTACTCCCATTGGAACACCTCCCAATCTGATTTTATTGGGCTTTATGCAACAAAATAATATTGAACCCATTGCTTTTATTCAATGGATATTTTTAACTGCACCTTTGGCATTGCTTATGCTAATAATTATTCCTTTTATATTGTCATTGGGATTAAAAGAGATAACTTTAGATAAAGAAGTACAACAAAAAGAGAATCTATTGCCTTCTCAAAAACGACTTCTTTATATTTTAGGCAGTTTAATAGTGTTGCTATTGATTAATTCAAAAATTGAACCTTTTTATTCAGGTTTAGGATTAAATGAAACAGGAATTTTACTGGGATACGGTTTGCTAATGTTTGTTCCTAAAATTGGCTTTTTAGAGTGGGAAGATGCCAAAAAAATTCCCTATGAAATAATTTTCTTATTTGGTGCTGGTTTTACCATTGCGGCTGCTTTTTCTAAAACAGGTTTGGCTTCTGAAGTGGCAAACTATTTACTGGCATTAGCTGATTTTCCTGTAATTTTCTTAATTATATTAATAGCTTCGCTTATTACTTTTACCACAGAAATTACTTCTAATACAGCACTTATTTCAATTGCCTTGCCTATTATTTATTCGCTTGGACAAGTTGCAAATGTGAATATGACCCTTATTTTAATGGTAGCAACCATTTGTGCTTCGTATGCGTTTATGCTTCCAATTGCCACACCACCCAACGCAATTGCCATGAGCAGCGGTGCAGTTAAAGTTAAAGATATGGCAAAGTTTGGATTTTTTATCAATATTATTGGTATTTTAGCGGTTACTTTTATTGCTATGGTTTATTGGCAATATTATTTATAAATGAAAGAAGTTTATGCAAGAGATATTTAAAAAATTAGATTTAGTTGAGTATATAGAAAGTTTTATTCAATATTTTTCACGAAAAAAAGAGCCTATTTTAGAAGGGGATATTAATGTTCATTTTAAGTTAATCAATGAACTCTCCACTTATGTGTTTAAACAACCCCCTTTAGTTGAAAATGTAGATAATGCATTTATGCGTATTCAAAAACAAGCAGTTTTAAAAACAGAAGATATTTTTGAGTTTATTAAAATGATTCAATATTTTATCTATTTAAAAAACATTAAGTTTGATAATCGTCTGCAAGAGTGGTTTGATAAAATTATTATTCCCGCTGAAATAGTTGCAATAACTGATTTTTTCAATGAAAAAGGGGAGCTTAAAAGTGGAATCAATGAAGAGTTTGATTCTATTTCAAAAGCTATTTATGCCAACAAGGAAGCTATTAAACAAGCGTTGTATAAACTTATTAACAACTCTAAGTTACGCCCTTATTTGGTGGATTCTCAAATTCACTTAGTAAACTCTGAAGAGACGCTACTTGTGCGTGGTGGATTTAATCACGCCATCAAAGCTTCTGTGGTTCACCGAAGTTCGGCAGGATTTTTTTATATTTTACCGCATACTATTTCAGAACTTAAGCAAAAAGAGTCCAATTTAAAAAATAAGCAAGAAGAGATAGTTTTGAAAATTTGTAAAGAGATTACCTCTTTATTTGAAAAAAACTTACTCTTTTTAAAGTTTATAAATAAAGAGTTTGACCGTTTTGACCACTATCAAGCACGAGTTTTTTTCTCTAAAGTTAATGACAAAATTTTTATTTTACCTTCAAAAGGAGATGTATGTAAACTTTTAGAGTTTAAACACCCAGCACTTCAAGAAGCTAAAAGTATCAGTGTTGATTTCTCAAAACCCGTAGTTATGATAACGGGAGTTAACGCAGGTGGAAAAACGATGATGCTAAAGTCGATTTTAAGTGCGGTAATTCTTTCAAAATATCTTTTGCCTTATCATGCAAGCTCTAAAAGTGTTATAGGAAGTTTTAAACACATTGTTGCAGTTTTAGATGACCCTCAAAATGTTAAAAATGATATTTCTACATTTGCAGGAAGAATGGTGGAATTCTCAAAACTTTTTTCTAAAAGAGACGCTATTGTAGGTGTAGATGAGATAGAACTGGGAACAGACTCCGATGAAGCAGCCAGTTTGTTTAAAGTTATTATTGAAGAGTTAATTGCTAAAGATATTAAAATAATTATTACCACTCACCACAAAAGGTTAGCCGCACTTATGGCTGCTAATGAAAATGTTGAACTTATGGCTGCATTGTACGATGAAGAGAATCGAAAACCAACCTATGAGTTCCTACAAGGCACTATTGGGCGTTCATATGCCTTTGAAACGGCACAACGCTATGGAATTCCAGTAGGAGTGATTAATAAAGCCAAAGAGGTTTATGGTGAAGATAAAGATAAACTCAATGAGTTAATCCAACGAAGTAGTGATTTAGAGCGAGAGTATAAAACCAAAATTGCAAAACTAGATATTGAGTTAGAAAACTATGAACGCTTAACACGAAACTTAAAAGAGCAAAAAGAGAGTGTTGATGAGCATATTCATACTGAAAAATCAAAACTGCACAAAGAGTATTATGATGCTAAAGAAGAGGCTAAAAAAGCGATAAAAGCCAAAAAAATTCAAGAGTCTCATCAACATTTAAATATTGCTCATAAAAAGGTAGTGGAAATAAAAACGCAAAGTGTGAAAGAAGTAGAGAGCTTTAAAGTAGGTGATCGTGTAAAATATAAAAACTCTAAAGGTGAAATTTTGTCCATAAAAGGAACAAAAGGGTTTATTTTAAATGATTTAGGTATGCGTGTTCAAGTCAATTTGTCTGAACTGTTACGAAGTGGAAACCCTATAAAAGTGCCTTCAAAAAGAGTTACCATAAATGTACAAAGACCTGAAAGTGGAAAAATAAGCTTAGATTTACACGGGCAACGAAGTGATGAAGCCATAGAAAACTTAGATAAATTTATTTCAGATTCACTTATTGCTGGGTTTGATGAAGTGTTAGTTTATCATGGTATTGGAACGGGAAAACTCTCCTATGCCGTTAAAAAATATTTAGATACACATCCTAAAATAAGAGGCTACACAGATGCACATCCAAGCAGTGGTGGGTTTGGAGCTAAAGTTATAAAGTTATAAACTACTGTAAAAAAGAGTTAATGCATTTAAATATTGTTTAACTCTTTTTTAATTTACAGAAATTAAGAAAAATAAAAATTGTAATCTTTCTTTAAATAAACCTTAACAAATTAAGGTTTCAAAATTCACTAATTACTAAAAATTAACTTCGTATCATTTCATAAAGCCAATCAAACAACTCGACCGTCTCATTGTGAAACTTGAAATTTTTATCAATAATCTTTGGGCTAAAAAAGGTTTTATTGGGTTTAAATGTGGTGTAGGCGTACATGGTGTTGTAAAGACTTAAATAGGCGTATTTGTCTTCTTTGTCAAATTCTGTAGGATAGCGTTTAAAATGTGGGTCTACTATTTTTATCTTTTTTTCATGCAGTTTTTCTAAAATAGTGTGTAGAGCTTTTGCATTTTTTTCAATTTTAATATACTCTCGATATTTTTTAAGTAAAGGTGGTTTAAACATACGAATCCCCGTAGCCACAAAAACAAGTGTTGGCGTGTAGGACATATAAAAACTGGCACATTGCATACGGTGTGCGGTTCCTTGCCAAAACATAATGCCTATTTTGGTTTTAATGGGTGTTTTATCGTTTGAAAATCTGACATCTCTGTAAATGCGAAAAAGCGAGCCAGAAACTTTGGGCAAAGCATTTATAAAAGGAGCTAAAGCAATAAGGTGTTCCCCCATTTCATGCACATACGCAATATTGGGTTTTAAAATAGTCTCTTCCCAAATATGTCGATTATCTTCAAACCAAATTTTTGTATTATTTTGTTCAATTTGCTCTAAAAAAGCTATGCCTTCTTGTGTAAAACCCGTAAAGTTTGATGAATACTCCAAATTTTCCAATATATCTTTCTCCTAATAATCTAAACAACCACTTTCTAAATATTCGGAAACCGAAACTTGTTTCGGTAATATTTTTAAGTAATATATGTTCAAAATAGATAAACTAAAACTACCGTCAAACAAAAATTAATTTTTTGAATAAGACTTAAACAAGTTTAAGTTTCCGAAATCACCACAAACCATCAACCATTATTTAGTAGCTTCTTTAACAATATCCAATAAAATCGCATAAATATTTTCAACCGATTTTAACTCAACTTTCTCAGCTTTTGAGTGTGGGTTATGAATGTTGGGACCAATGGATGCAACGCTTAAATTGGGGTATTTTGCTTGAAACAAAGCACACTCTAACCCTGCATGAATAGCTTGTAAAAAAGCGTTAGGAGAGTGTTTTTTATAGATGTCTAAAACAGTATTGGTAAACGCATTGATTTGTGGTTTCCACGCAGGATATTTTCCGTGGCTAGTTGTACTAAACCCAAAAGAGGTTAACATACTTATTGTTTCATTTTGAATGCGTTTTAACTCGTCATTGTCCATAGACCTAGCACTTAGTTCTATTTTAATATCATCAATAGTGGTTTTAATAATGGCTAAGTTAATGGAGGTCAAAACCACATTTAATGCTTTGTCGTATCCACGAACTCCATTGGCAAAGGCATAGATAAAATCAATTACGCTGTCATCAAAAAGATTTAAGTGTTCACTTTTTGACTCTATTTTGGTTATTTTCATCTGCTCGTGCGTAGCTTTTGGTGCAATAGAACTTGCAATTATGGCTTTGGCATTAGCAGGAATGGAGTTAATTCGTTCACCCCCATTCATATCAAGCAGTTTTCCGCCACACTCTTTTATACTTTGTGCTAAAAGTTTAAGGGCATTGGGTCGGTTTTCATCAATATTAACCCCACTGTGACCACCTTGCAAGTTTAAAATGCTTATTTCATACAAAGAATAATTAGCATCATTGGGAACAATTTTTTTACTGGAAAATGAACCAAAAATATCCACGCCACCAGCACACCCAATACAAATTTCGCCCTCTCGTTCGCTGTCAATATTAAGCATATAAGAAGATTGTAGTTCAAAATCAATATCATTGGCACCAATGAGCCCAATCTCTTCATCTGAAGTAAACAGATACTCGCAATCAAACCCTTGTTTCATTAAACTCAACATATACGCACATCCAATGCCATTGTCAGCCCCCAATGTGGAGTTTTTAGCTTTTAAATAGCCATCTTCTTCAATAATTTCAGGTACGGTTCCATCTACTAAACAGACAATATCATAATGGTTTTGAATACAAAGTTTCGCTTTTGAGGTTGCTTTTTTACATAAAATATTATGAACACTATCCGTATGACATTCATAGCCATATTTTGAAGCAAAGTTTTGAATATACTCTATAAATGTGACGTGTTCTTTAGAACATCGTGGTATTTTGGTGATTTCTTTAAAAAGTTCAATAACATCACTCACTATAAATCCTTTGAGTTTTTAATGGGAGATTATAACAAAAGTAGGTTTATGTTGGGGTTTAATTATTTTTATCAATCTTTAAATAACGATGAATATATATGATAAAAACACTCCTTCACACTCACTTTTTATTTTTGATTCCCCAAATACTCATGCGCCATATACGAACTTCGTGCATATGGAGTGCTATGCACAAACTCAAAACCTAAATCCAAGGCTAATTGTTTGTATCGTGCAAACTGTTCGGGTTTTACATACTCTACTACCTTTTCATACTCACCAGAAGGCGCTAAATATTGCCCAATGCTTAGGAATTTACAGTCAACGGCGATTAAGTCTTTGAATACGTGTATCATCTCTTCTTCGGTTTCACCAAGTCCTACCATTAAGGCACTTTTGGTTTTTATTTTTTCGCCACCTAACTCTTTTAAGCGTTTAAGGACGGAAATTGAACACTCGTAGGAGGCATTTTTTCTTATGCTGTAAAACCGTGGTACGGTCTCTATATTGTGCCCAATTATAACAGCACCTGAATCAACAACACGCTGTAAAGAATCTTCTTTGGCTTTAAAATCGGGAATTAGAATTTCTACTTTGGTTTGGGGTGAATTTTTTAAAATATCTTGAGTAACTCTATAAAACTGCTCAGCACCTCCGTCTTTTAAGTCGTCTCTTGCAGGGCTTGTGATGACTACAAATTTTAAACCTAATCGTAAAACAGAAGCTGATACTTTTTGAATTTCGCTTAAATCTACTTCGGTGGGAACGCCTGTGTGAACATTGCAATAACTGCATCTTCGTGTGCAGATGTTGCCTAAAATTAAAAAAGTGGCATTTTTATTTGAAAAGCACTCACTTATGTTGGGGCATTTTGCTTCTTGACAAATGGTGTGCAAACCTCCTACTTCTTTTAATAGGCTTTCCATCTCTATTTGAACAGCAGGCGTTATTTTCTTTCGTAACCACTCTGGTTTTTTATAGGCTGCTTTATTATTTAGAGATGTCATATTTTCTTTTCCTTATTAATTACAAATAATTTTTCGCTACATTTTTTATGCTTTTGACTAACAATTTTAAAAATATAACGATAATATATCTATATTGAATTTAAGATTTTTTTTGGGTTCCAAAATTTTTCACTTTTTATTCCCCAAGTACTCATACAAGATCTAGCATTTTCACCGCTGTGTACAAACTCAAAACCTAAATCTAAGCCTAACTGTTTGTATCGTGCAAATTGTTCTGGTTTTACATACTCTACTACTTTTTCATACTCATCAGAAGGTTCTAAATATTGACCAATACTTAAATATTTGCACCCAACTGTTAGTAAATCTTTAAATACTTGTATCATTTCTTCTTCTGTTTCACCAAGACCTACCATTAAAGTACTTTTTGTTGTGATTTCTTCTCCACCTAACTCTTTTAAACGCTTTAATACAGAGAGTGAACGCTCATAAGTGGCATTTTTTCTTATGTTGTAAAGTCGTGGTACTGTCTCTATATTGTGTCCAAATATAATAGCACCTGACTCTAATACTCTTTTAAGAGAAGCCTCATTTGCTTTAAAATCTGGAATTACAAGTTCTATTTTTGTTTCGGGCGAATTTTTTAAAATATCTTGGGTAACACGGTAAAATTGCTCAGCACCACCATCTTTTAAATCATCTCTTGCAGGACTTGTAATTACTGCAAATTTTAAACCTAACCGTACAACAGATGTTGTTACTTTTTGAATTTCACTTAAATCAACTTCGGTAGGAACACCATTTTGAAGATTGCAGTAAGTACAATTTCTTGTGCAAATATTCCCTAAAATTAAAAAAGTAGCATTTTTACTTGAATAACATTCCTTTTTATTGGGGCAATCAGCTTCTTGACAAATAGTGTGTAAACCACCTACTTCTTTTAATAAACTTTCCACTTGTGTATTATTAGCTTGAAAAGGAGGGTTTTTCAACCAGTTTGATTCTTTAAATATCTCTTTATTTTTCTGCTGTGTCATATTTTTTCCCCAATATTTTTTCTAAATTTAAATGTTCTTTTTCATTTAAATTTGATTCTTCAAGTTTAGCATTAAATGTGTTAATAAAAGCATATTTTAGCCCTTCTATAGCTTTTTTATAAGAAATATTAACTCCTAAATCTTCTAAACTTATACCCATTTCTCTATTTTTATTGTTTGTATATAAAGGAATAGACCCATGCTGAAAAATCATATTTTTAGTTCGTTTTTGGGCATTTCCGCCTATTTTTTTGCCATTAATTATTATGTCATAGGCTTCATAACCTATTTGACAAAAATCGCTTTTACTTAAATTTATAGTGCTAACATCTTTTGCATATCGTGCTTCTAAATTAAGGCTTTTATAAAAACAAAGTAAAAAAGTGCAAATTTTTTCATAGCTTTGCTTGACCGATAAATTTTCTAAATAAAACGTGGGTAAAACCAAACTATAAGAGAGGTCATGCCCATGAAACAACACGCCACCACCTGTTATGCGTTTGGCACAGTTTGCTTTGTACTGCTTAACATACGCTTCATAGGTGTTAGTATTTTGAGAAACGCCTACGGTAAAAGAGTTTTGCCATGTGTACAAACGCAAAATGGGTTGATCTTCTTTTTTAAAAGATAGTACTAATGCTTTGTCGATTGCCATATTCATAACAGCACTTTGGTTATAGGTATGAATGACTCTAAATATTGCACTGTTTTGCATATAAACTCTTTGTTATCTTAAAAAAATCTGATGTTTTATGAATTAAATTATAACTTTAATCTTGAGTTAAAACTAATATTGACAAATCTAATATTTTAAATTAAGTTTTGATTAATCAAGATGTGCAAGATATGCTATAATGTACATAAGTCGTACAATTAGAAAAAAACAGAACAAAATTATGAGTGAATTATTTATAAAGTTCCTAGTATCTTAACTTTTAGTTAATTTTTTAATATAGTTTTTTCTTGAAAATAGGTAAAATTGTTAATACTTTGTTGTAAAAATACTATTTTCTTATAATTTATTTTTACTCAAAAAAAATAAAAACCAAATCAGTTAGTTTAGAGTATTATTTTAGTTCTTACAATTAATACTTATTTAAGTGTTTTATAAAATAAAAATATTATTGAAAAGGATAGATATGTCTGTTATAAATTTAGAAGATGTGGACCCTATAGAAACTCAAGAGTGGATAGAGGCTTTAGAAGTTGTAATTGAAGAAGAAGGAAGCACTCGTGCTCACTTTTTACTTGAAAAACTCATAGATAAAGCAAGAAGAAGTGGGGCGTATTTACCTTACAGTGCAACAACTGCTTATGTGAATACTATTCCCGTAGAACAAGAACCTAAAATGCCAGGAAATCTTTCATTAGAGAGAAAAATTCGTTCAATTATACGATGGAACGCACAAGCTATGGTGTTAAGAGCTTCAAAAAAAGAGCTGGAACTAGGAGGGCATATTTCATCATTTCAATCGTCCGCAACGCTTTACGACGTGGCATTTAATCACTTTTTTAAAGCCCCACAACATAAAGACGGAGGCGATTTAATATTTTTTCAAGGACATATTGCACCGGGAATTTATGCAAGGAGCTTTGTAGAAGGAAGAATTTCGCAAGAACAAATGGATAACTTTAGACAAGAAGCATTTGCTGATGGTTTGTCATCTTATCCGCACCCAAAACTTATGCCCCAATATTGGCAATTTCCAACAGTTTCAATGGGCTTAGGACCAATACAAGCCATTTATCAAGCTAGATTTTTAAAATATTTAACACACAGAGGCATTAAAGATTGTTCACAACAAAAAGTCTATTGTTTTATGGGTGATGGCGAGTGCGATGAACCTGAATCTTTAGGAGCAATTGGATTAGCTGGGCGTGAGGGCTTAGATAACTTAATTTTTATTGTTAACTGTAACTTACAACGACTAGATGGACCAGTAAGGGGAAATGGAAAAATAATTCAAGAACTTGAAGGACAATTTCGAGGTGCGGGTTGGGAAGTAACCAAAGTAATTTGGGGAAGACACTGGGATGAACTTTTAGCCAAAGACACTTCAGGAAAACTTCTTGAACTTATGGAAGAAACAGTTGATGGAGAGTATCAAAACTTTAAACAAAAAGGTGGTGCTTATACAAGAGAACACTTCTTTAATAAATATCCGCAAACGGCAAAACTGGTTGAAAATATGAGTGATGACGATATTTGGAAGTTAAACAGAGGAGGGCATGACCCTGTAAAAGTTTATGCTGCTTTTAAAAAAGCCAATGAAACAAAAGGCGTGCCTACTGTAATTTTAGCAAAAACTGTTAAAGGTTATGGAATGGGTGAAGCTGCTGAGGGTAAAAATATTGCTCACGGGGTTAAAAAAGTAGATTTAGCATCTTTAAGACAATTTAGAGACCGCTTTAATATTCCAATTAGCGATGAAGAGTTAGAGAGTGTGCCTTATTATTTACCTGAAAAAAACAGTGAAGAAGCGCAATATATGAAAGCCAAACGAGAAGAGTTGGGTGGTTTTGTGCCACAAAGACGAACGGCATTTTCAAACAAATTAGAAATTCCAACATTGAGTGCGTTTGACTCTATACTTGATGGTTCTGGTGAACGAGAAATTTCTACTACCATGGCATTTGTGCGAATTTTAAATGTTTTGGTTAAAGATAAAAATATTGGAAAACGAATTGTGCCAATAGTACCCGACGAAGCGCGAACGTTTGGAATGGAAGGGATGTTTAGACAGCTGGGAATTTACTCTTCTGTGGGGCAAAAATATATTCCACAAGATAAAGACCAAGTGGCTTACTATAAAGAGGACAAAAAAGGACAAGTATTACAAGAAGGAATCAACGAACTAGGAGCCATGAGTTCTTGGGTTGCAGCTGCAACTTCGTATTCGGTTAATGATTGCCCTATGATTCCTTTTTATATTTTTTATTCTATGTTTGGATTTCAACGAACGGGCGATATGTGTTGGGCGGCAGGAGATCAAAAAGCACGAGGGTTTTTAGTGGGAGGAACTTCGGGGCGAACCACGCTAAACGGCGAAGGGCTACAACATGAAGATGGTCACTCGCATATTATTGCTAATACTATTCCCAGTTGTATTTCCTATGACCCAACATATGGTTATGAAGTGGCTGTGATTGTTCAAAATGGAATTGAAAGAATGTACGGAGATGCGCAAGAGGATGTTTTTTATTACCTAACGACACTCAATGAAAACTATAAACAACCAGCTATGCCCAAAGGTGTTGAAGAGGGGATTATTAAAGGGATTTATAAATTAAAATCACTTAAAGCTAAAAACAGTTTCAATGTAAAACTGTTGGGTTCAGGAGCAATTTTTCAGCAAGTTTTAGAAGCGGCAGAGATTTTAGCCAATGAATATGGAATTGCCTCGGACATTTATTCAGTAACTTCGTACAACGAATTAGTAAGAGAAGCACAAGATGTTGAAAGAAGAAACTTGTTGAATATGGACAAAAAAGAAGAAGTTTCCTATGTGGATAAAATCTTAGGAAATAACGATGAAAATATTATAGTTTCAGCAACGGATTATATGAAATCTTATTCGGAGCAAATTTCTCTTTTTGTAAAAGGGTCGTTTAAAGCCTTAGGAACAGATGGTTTTGGACGAAGTGATTCACGAGCAAATTTACGAAAATTCTTTGAAGTAGATACCAACTTTATTGTGTTTACCACCTTAGCACAACTGGCTAAAAAAGGAAAAATAGAGAAATCTGCCGTAAGTGATGCTATGAAAAAATATGGAATTGATGCTTCAAAAATCAATCCTGTAAAAGCATAAGGAGTAAAAGATGAGTAAAATTCAAGATATTTTTATTCCCGATTTAGGAGGCGACCACGACGTTGATTTAATTGATGTTATGGTTAGTGTAGGTGATGTGGTTGAAGTAGAAGATGGGTTAATTACCTTAGAGACTGAAAAAGCTTCAATGGACGTGCCAACAACTCACGCAGGTGTGGTGAAAGAAGTTTTATTAAAAGCAGGTATGAAAGTAAATTCGGGTGATTTAATTGCGCGAATTGAAGTTCAAGACGAAAAAGAAGAAGAAACAGAAACAGAAAAAGAAACGAGTTCAGAAACTAAAACTGTGCCAAGTGTTGCAAAAGAAGCGGCTGTTTTACGTGTTGATGAAAAAACAAACCCCACACAAGCTACGCAATCAAAACAAGAAGAGCCAAAAGATTTAAAAACTTTAGAAGCCCAACTTCAAGCCATTTCAGCAAGTAACGCACAAATATCGTGCCAATTTGTTAACGAACAAACCATTTGTTCGGTGGTTGAAGAGGTTTATGTTCCTGATTTAGGGGGCGATAAAGACGTTGATTTAATTGATGTTATGATTAAAGTAGGTGACACAGTTGAGTATGAAGATGGCTTAATTACACTTGAAACTGAAAAAGCTTCTATGGATGTTCCTGCACCTTTTGCAGGAGAGGTTATTGAGTTGTTTGTAGAAACGGGCATGAAAGTTAACAGCGGTGATTTAATTGCTAAAATAGTTAAAACAGTGGTAATGGAAAGCAAAGTTCCAACGCCTTCAATGCCAACAGATGAGCCAAAAGTTGAGTCTAAAAAAACACCCACAACCTTACAAGAAGCCGTTTCTGTAACAGTAGCGCAAGAATCAAGCTGTGTGTTAAACAAAAAAGCAGTTAAAGTTTATGCCTCGCCATCGGTTCGTAAAGTTGCACGTGAGTTTGGTGTGGATTTAGGCTTTGTTAAAGGAAGTGGCAGAAAAAACAGAATCTTAAAAGAAGATGTTAAAGCGTATGTTAAAGAGCAACTTAATAAACCCGCAAGTGCCGCAACAGGCGCTGGATTTGGGTTTAATTTGCCCCAAGCCAAAGAGATAGATTTTACTCAATTTGGAGCGATTGAAACCGTTGAATTAAGCCGTATTCAAAAGATTTCAGGACCATCTTTACACCGAAATTGGTTAGCCATGCCACACGTTACGCAGTTTGATGAAGCCGATATTACTGAGTTGGAAAAATTTAGAAAAGAGCAAAACGCTCTTACTAAAGAGTACAAACTTTCACCTTTGGTTTTTGTTATAAAAGCCGTAGTAAAAGCGTTAGAACTTCACCCAAAATTTAATGCCTCATTAAGTGCCGATGGGCAACGGTTGATTTTGAAAAAATATTTTAATATAGGCGTTGCCGTTGATACTCCCAATGGTTTGGTTGTTCCTGTAATTAAAGATGCCAATAATAAAGGGTTTAAACAGTTGGCTCTTGAATTAGCAGAACTTTCACAAAAAGCACGAGAAGGAAAACTAAAAACTCCCGATATTCAAGGTGCTTGTTTTACAATTTCAAGCTTAGGAGGAATTGGAGGTACTTATTTTACCCCCATTATTAATGCTCCAGAAGTTGCCATTTTAGGATTATCAAAAGCCCAAATGAAACCAAAATACAACGAACAAACCTTTGTGCCTTCGTTAATGTTGCCTTTAAGTTTGTCGTATGACCATAGAGTTATTGACGGTGCCGATGGTGCAAGATTTACAACAACCTTATCGAATTTGCTAAGCGACATTCGATTGCTAAACTTGTAAGGTGGCTAAAATGAAAGAAATAAAAGCACAAGTAGTTGTTATTGGAGCAGGGCCTGGAGGATATTCAGCCGCTTTTAGATGTGCTGACTTAGGGTTGGAAACAGTTTTAATTGAAAGACATTCTACCTTAGGAGGCGTGTGTTTAAATGTT
>JBAYYP010000055.1:0-13403 GCA_041672955.1 Arcobacteraceae bacterium | reverse complement strand
AACTGTTCTAAAGCGTGTAGAATCATATAAACAATTTGCACTATCAAAACAAAAGTTTTGAATTTTATTTGGGTCATAGATACCAATCCAACCAATAGAACCACCGCCTATTAAATTTTTAATAAAATTATTTTCAGCTTGAGAGTTTGGAATAGCAAGAGTACCTCCATTGTTAATTGCAATTTGTTTTGCATTTTCAAAAGTAAGTTTATTTATAGATACACTATAATAATGCCCATTAAAGAGTTGAAAATCTTTATAATCACTACAATTCATTGCATTAAGATTAAGTGTAAAAAAAATAAACGCTAGTAAATATTTCATAAGTTTTCTTCCTTTTATAAACTACAAGTAAAATCATCTGTTGCTTCTTCAACCGCCATTAAAATGCTTGTCGTTTCGGCAAAGTTATCTATTTCACCACAAGGATTCTTTAGAAGTTCTCCTTTTGTGCTATCTATTGGACAAACATCATAATTTGTACCTGTACATTCAACTATTTTAGTATTCCATGTTTGTTTGTCTCCCACACTACTATGATGTGTAGTGTTATCACTAAAAACAACAGTATTTTCTTCTAAAAACTTGATTTCACAATATTTAATATTTGGATTTAAAAAATCAATATTTACTTTTGCATTATCATTTCTAATGCTCCAGGTGCCATCTTCATTTTGTTGTTTCCCACTATATGTGAAAGTGTAATCACTTGTATCTCCTTCAACACTCACATTTTTTTTAACTTCTATGGATTGAGATACATCATTTTTAAAATTATGTTGATTGTGATTCTCTACACTTTTATTAAGAGAATAATAAACACTGTTTTCATTATTTGATTGTTCGTTTGTTATAGCAGTAGAGTCAATACTTCCTGTAGGTTTACTATCTTGATAATTTGTGCAGTCATCATAATTTTGCCCATAGAATTCAATCTTGTTACCGTTGTTTAGTGTTTTTGTAATTAAATATTTAGAATTTGAATTTTGAAACATAGAAGAAATAGCTCCTCCTATAGTATCAAGAGTATTTATTTTTTGCGTTGCTGCAATACTATTGCAAGAGCTGTTAATACAATAAGCTCCACCTAAGCCAGATAAATTAGTTTCTTCTAAAAAAAGATTGTCATTACTTAGCTTCCATGTATAATATTTGCAGTTATTCCATGTATTTGGACTACATTTCACAACTCCATTTGTGCTAACACCACTTATATTATGAAAAGTAAAATTTTTATTTTTTACTCCATTTAAATTAGTATCTATTGACACATGAATTGATATATCACTTAGTCCTGTGTATGATATTTCTAAAAATGTTTTGGTTGTTTCATTACAAGTTAAATTTGCTTTAAAACTTTTTGAATTATCTACTGTTTTAAATTCTGTATCAGAAGTTAGTGGCTGGGCGACATTACTTTGAATATTGCCGAAGTGTTTTCTTAAATTATCGCCACTTTGTAATCCCTCATTGCTACTTAGATTTAAAGTAACAATGAGTAAAAATGAAAATACTTTAATTGTTTTCATATCGAATAAGTAAGTATTCCGCTACATACTCATTTTTATCCATTATTTTACACCAACCATACTCATTACATTTATCTATTTCTAAATTTATCCCATAGTCATACCGTGTTACATATAAATCATCTATGCTAAAAGGTTCACTGTAAGCAATAATTCCTTTTTGTGTATTAACCGTTCTAATGTCTTTTACATAAGGTTCATTTGTTAAAGAAGTAGGTAAATCTTTAATTTCATCACTTTGTACTTCTGTATTGATTATTTCAATATTTTGCACTTCATGATTTTTAGTTTCTTTTTTTAAATTTTTTAAATTTAAAATCTCTTGATTTAAAGCTTGTATTTTTTGTTCATATTGTTGAAATTTTTTATCTGTTTGTAAAACAAATGTTTCAAAAGTTGCACCAATTTTCTGTAAATCAAACTCATTTTCTTTTAAAGTACTAGCACTTAAAGATAAGTTAATAGATATTGACAATGCTACTACTGTTTTTATAATTTTAATCATTTTGTTTCTCCTAAGTATTTATCCCATTGGGCTTTATTAAACCCTTCAATTGTATCTACCAAGTTATTGTTTTCATCAATTATTAATGCAAATGGCACACCAAAACCATGTAATTTTTCACCAATAATTGAGCTTTGTGCTTGAATTTTTTCAATCGGGTTTATAATATTAAAATGCTCTTTATAGAATTTTTCACTCTCTTTTTCAGGTGCTAAATATACATAGGTAACTATATTTTGTTTTGTTTCAAGATATTGGTCTAACTGTTTGCAAAATGAACAATTTAAAGATTTTAAAACTACTATGTTATGCTTGTAGGTTTGCTTATCTCCTGATTTAATACCATTTGAAATTAACTTTTTTAAGTACTCTTGATTCTCTTTTGTTTTTTCTTTTAGTTTTTTTAAATTTTGCTCTAAAGGCGATTTTATATTATGGGCTTGTTTATACAAATTTATACTATTTTGAGTAATAGGTTCACCTGTATGAGTATATATTTCACCCATAAATATTAATCGTTGTGAGGGTAAAATATACATAAGGCTTCCATCTTCAAAATACGCTTCATACATTCCACTTACTAAACTAGGTTTTACTTTCTCGATTTTTGTACTAGGTATAATACTTTGTATTAAATCAAACTGTTTTTGCTCTATTATCGTATTAGAGAATAACGATGTTGTCACTGCTGCTATTACTAAACTTTTTCTAATCATTTCTATTTTCCTTTTTTTGTTAATTAAAAATATGCATTAAATGTTGGACTATTCGCAAGTTTTGATTTTAATCGTTGCTCTAATCCAATATAATAATCATTAATAGTTTTATTTTGTTGCCACTCTTCTACTGCTTCTATAAACCATTTGTTTGAACTCTCTTTGAAAGTAATTGCATTTTCATTAATACCTAAAAGATAGTTTTTCACCTCTTCTGGATTTTGAGCATCACTTGTATTTATAATTTCATAACTTAACGCTTTTGATGTTGTTCTTACAATAAAGTCTAAAAATGCTTTTGTTTCAATAATCGCTAAATATTCAACCAAGCTTTCAATATCATCCACCGCAGCTAAAACAGTTGTATTTAAATATTTAGCAATAGGTATTGGTAAACTATTTATAAATTTTCTGTTTTCAGGGCTTATTGACTGTTTATTTTTCATTGAAATTAATATTGTTTCAAGTCTTGTTTTATATATATTTTTTATACCTGAAAAATGTGTTGTACCAGAATTTACAGTAGGCATTCCTTTATTATTTGCGTTTACCTTTACATAAATATAATCAATATCACCTCCTTGTAAAAAAGAGGTAAAATTAACACTATATTGAGGTATAAATTTTAATTTAGGTGTATCATTCCCATTACCTGCTTCTTTGCCACTGCTACCAGTAGCAGAAGATTTATATCCAACAACATCACCAATCATAGCTCTTACTATAGATGTAAATAAATTACCATTTTTTGGGTCTTTTCCCAAAATAGACACATCTATTCCACTTGATTTTTCTACAGCTTCTTCTATTAAACTTCCTTGTAATGTTGCGTATTCAATAGATTTTTTAGCAGCATTAGTATCTCCACCCATATAATAAGACATGGTATTTAAATAGTCATTCCAGGTTGAAGATTGATTGGCTTTTGCATTTTCTGTCGCTTGTATAAAATTATTAGATTGACCGCTATTCATATTACCATCGATTGCACCCATAATTTTATCTGCTGCAAATTCTCCAATTCTTTTACTGGCTTTACAGGTATCCATGTTCAAATTATTAATTTGATTAGCAATGTTTTCTAACCAATTCAGCGTTGTTTTGCAATCTTCACACAAAACTCCTAATGCCATTTGAAAAGCAAATGCAGGAGCAGCGGAACTGATTGCTTTTAATTTTTGAACTAAATAATCTACATTTAAATAAGAAAATCCTCCAAATGTTGCGTCTATCCCACCACATCCCATTCCAAATTTTGGTGTTTCTACATTAAAAGGAGTATATGTACCCATATTGTTAAATTTAACACTTGATGAGCCTATTGTATATAAACCTCTTGTTTGGCTTTGATAGTATCCAGGTTTTTCAACTACTGCATTTATACTTTCATCTAAAAAACTTTGCATATTTTTAGCAAAAGAAAGCGAAACCAATAACATAATCGATAACAATATTTTTATCATAAAATTCTCCTTTAGAATAAACCTTTAGCGGTTGCTACAATTCTTTCTTTGTCAACAAAACCCCAATATTTACTATCCCACGACTTTATATGAATTCCTGTTACAAAATATTTATTAGGCGGAATAATCCCATTAAAAACAAAAGGGATTAGCTCTTTGCTTTCACTGTCTTTTAATAATGCTTTTCCTACTTGCTTACCATTACAAAAGTATTCAAATTTTTCATTTACAAATAGGAAATCTTTTGGAAAACAAGTAGCAATTTTTACAAACTCTTCATTTTTTATAAAATTATAAATATTTTCTCCTGGGTACCTAAATACAATCAAATCATTTTTATTAAATTCCTTTTTATTTTTGTTAATAAAAAAAATATTATAAGGCAAAGAAGGAGTTGAACTAATCCCAATAGAGTAAGACTGTTTTAACAAATATATTCCATGTGCTATGATAATTAATAGTATATATATCGGTAAAACATCTCTATTATTCATAGCAAACCTTTTTCAATTAAAGCCTTTTCCACAAGTGGAGTAATGTCTTGTGTATTACCGTATAAAACCATCTCTTTTTGTAGGATTGGTTTGTCATACTTAGTTGAAATCTCTTTTAAAATTAAATCAATTGTTTGTATAATTAAGTTTAATTTTTGTTCTTCTTCTTTGAAGTTCCCATCATTTAAAATAGCTTTTTTAATATGTAATTTTTTATTTTCTATGATACTTTTAGCACTAAATACTATTATTATATTTTTTTGGTTCTCAACATAGTTGCCTTTATACCAATCAAAGGCAACTACTACAATTATTGTTATAACTATTACAATAAACCAATTTCCAATTATTTCTAAAGTTTTCATGCGGTTTTCTCCTCATTTATTAAATAATTGATAGCATCTTTTTTTGATAAATGTTGACTTTTCATTACTCTTTTAACTTTTGATTTATCATCTTGGTCAGTAGTTGTTAAATAATAAAAATACTTATTCATAACTAATCTGTAAGGTATTTTTTGTTGTTCTGGAGTAATAATAAATAGTTCAGAGTATTCACCTTTAATTGTCGTGACTTGTTTAATTAACTCTTCTTCTATATAATCAAATTTAAATGCACTTGAGGCAAATAGCATATTTAAACTAGTTTCTTCTTGCCCTAAAAAAATCTTCCATGGCGAGTTTGCTAATATTACTTGACCAGCTCTTGTTAGACCATCTGAGTTATTTATATCCTCAAAAGACTGTGTTGCTATCCAAATAGATGCCAAGTGTTTTCTAAATCTTCTGTAAGCTTGTTCAATAGCATCGTCCATCATCTCATTTTTACCTAGAAACTTATGTACTTCATCTATAATTACAAGTATTCGTTTGCCACCATGTTGAGCATCTTTTTCTTGTTTATAAATTGCGTTGGATTTATGATATTCCCAAATAAAAATCATTGCATCCCTAATTTCTGGAATATTTTCAACTCTACCCAGCTCCAGTGCTGCTAATTGATTGTTTAAATTTATTTGACTTTGTCCTGATAAAAAATCTCCATATAATTCATTTTTACAAAAAGGAGTTAAAGCAATAGCGAAATCTTTATATCTTTGATCATCAATTTCTCTTATTGCATCTCTAATATCCGTTATTTCCATTTTGCTTCCAATGTCTTCAAAAATAAATCTTATTAATTCTTGAATTTTAGGCTTGATAATATTTTGTAATTTAAGAGCTTCTGTTTTAAGTTTTGAAGCTCCTAAAGAATAAATCCAATCACTAAAAAAATTTAAATCTTCTAGTGTTAACTCTTTTAAATCAGAAAATGGATTAAAAGAGATAGGATTATCTAAATCAATTTCAATATATTGCCCACCTAGCTCTTCACAGATAGGCTCATAACTTCCACCAATATCTGTAATAAAAATTCTATCGCCTCTAGTGTGTGCATTTAAAACCATATAATTGAGCAACACAGATTTACCAGCACCAGATTTTGCGATAATGTATCCATTTTTTGATGCACTTGTTTTAAAAAAATCAAATCCTGCTAGTTGTCCTCTTTTTGAAATAAAAAGATTATTAGGATAGTTGCCTTTGTAATCCGCTTCTACAGGTGCAAATTGTGCAACCTGGTCAGCAAAAAGTTTAAACGGATTTCCTTGAATGTATGTAAAGTAATCTTTATTTAAGCCCAATGGCAATGAAGAAAGAAAAACAGGCAAATGAACATGGTCTGTTACACCTAAATTTATTCCAGATGTATCTCCTCCTGTTCCCCAAAAAGACTGCACTGTTGTGATATTTTTATTTGTTGTTTCTACATCATTACCTGAAACTAATATGACTAAATCCATATTATATAAACTCTCAAAATCTTTTAATCTTTTATTTACAGATGTTGCTTCTGTTTTTTTATCTTGCAGTTTTGTGTCTGTATTTTTAACTCTTTTTCCTACTAAGCTACTTTGTTTTTTTCCAATAGCAATATTTTCACTTCGTGTAATTTTATTAACATTTAGCGTTACTAAAAAAGAATCATTGAATTGGTTCGTATTTGAAGCACTTGTTAAGTAGTCACCCAATTTTTTACCAAAATCTTGAATATGTGCATAATCTGGCAATGTAGTAGGAGATAAGCCAATCCAGCACTTGCCAACAAATTGATTTAAATTATTTTTTCTACCTATTTTAATGTAGGTATCTTCTACTCTTACAATATTTTCACTTGACACTACTTGTTTATTAAAATATTTTTTACAATCATATTTAGGAATATTTTTAAAATCATGTGTAGGGTTCAATAATTCCCAGAAAATTGGCTTTAATTCTGAAAAAGTTAATTCAATTGGAACAAATGCGTTTGTAGATAATATATTTTTTATATGCTCTTTTATTTCAAGCAATTTATTTTCATTTTTTGTTTTAAATGAAAAAAATAATCTATAGTTCTTTAGAGATGTTTCCATGGAATATGAAATTTTTTCATTTGTTTTGTCTCTAAAAAAAAGACCTATATTTTTAATTGCTTCATTGATAGTTTCATTTTCAGAATTATGTTCATACTCCCATTTATTAATAGTATATTCAATGTTTTTACTTCCCCAAAGATGTATTTGCATAAAAACATCATCAGAAAGTTTTTTCAAAATTGACTCAATTGTTTCTGCTGTTTTTGTTCCTGAACGGATATGTGGTTGCGTTTCAAAAACTATTCCAAAATATCCATCGTTACATAAGATACTATTTTCATTATCACTTATTGGTCTAATATAGTCACTAATGCTATGTTTTTCTAAAAACTCTTTTTGTTTTTTAGTAGGGATTGTAGAATAATAAATATCACAAGTATTAGGTTTAAATAATTCTTGAATCCATTTTTTTGGAGTTGCCAGAAAAGACATTTTATATCCCTCCTATTAAATTGGTATCTTCAATAATTTTATTTTTTAGATTATCATTAAAAATAAATTTACTATCCTCAAGTTTTGTCTCAAGCATTCCTCCATAGTCAATATCATTCTCACTATTTTCAAAAGGTAAAATTAATATTTTTATATATTTGCTTTCTTTAACATATGGGGTAGAAATTTTATTTTCTAAAGGTATTATTTTTGCTAATACTTTACTTTTGAAAATTTTGTTTTTTTCATTTTCAGTTGGTACCTGCGGAGTTATAATTTCATTTTTTGCACACCCAGAGAACAGAATAATGGTAGCAAACAGACTGATTTTAATTAGAGTTTTCATTTTTTAATTCCTTTTGTTTATCAATATTGTTTATTGTCTCTTTGTATGTATCTACAATGTTGCTAGTGCATTTTCCAATAATACTAGGCTTGCACATGAACTCATTAGAATAAGGAGTCAAACATCCCGAGAATAAAAGCATGATGCCAAATAGACTGATTTTAATTAGAGTTTTCATTTTTAAGTTCCTTTTTTTCTAAATCTAGAGGCTCTAATAATAATCCATCAGTAAAAACCAATCCAACATCTTGTGCTAGAACTTCTACTGTTTCAGATATATTTCTTGCTTTTTCTAAATATAAATCTTTTGCACTTTCACTTGCTTTACTCAATCCTCCACCTATTAAATTTTTTGTTTTATCAGAAAGTTCCGTTGATTGAGCTGTTGTTGTTCCTAACCCAGAAATTATTTGTGTAGAACCGCTATCTTTAAACATATCTGCAGCTCCTTCAAAAATTCCTGCTAAAAACATTCTCTTGAGCATTTCATTTTGTTTTGATACTACATGTCCTGGTAATCCTTGCTTATTATCAACTAAAGAAGTTAGGTAACCTTGTGCTTGTGTGTCATAAACTTTTGCACCATCATTATTTACACAAGCAAATTTTGTAAATTTAAAATAAACCCTTTCATCACTTAGTTGACCATATCCTTCAACAAGCAAATTACACTCTTTTATATTTAATTTTTTTCGATTAGGCAAAAATGCTACTTCTTTAATCATTACCACTGTTGGCATTGGTTGATTCATTGATGTTGGTGCATTTAATCCATGTAGAAGAGTTCCCGTAGTAATTGAAGTTGTAGGAATATAAATTTTTTTAATACTCTTTTTTATAGGTTCTTTGTTTTCTATTTTTTTCCCAAAATTCTCATCTATTTCACCTTCATATTTTTGGTCCATCAGTCGATACATAATTTTTGGTTCTATAATTGTTGGTTCAATATTATTGTTTTTAAAACTTTCTTCATTAATAGGAAAATTTTTGTATAAAGTATCTTCTTCTTTATTTGAATTAAAATTACTTTCTTTTTTTAATATTAGTTGCTTTAATGAATCTAACTCATTTTTTATTTTTTCATTTTGCTGTTTTAAGTCATCTTGTGTTGTTACTGCAATATTTAATTTATCTTCTACAGAATCAATATATCGAGTATTCACAAGTTCATCTTCTTTAAATAAACTCAATTCATTTATATTTTCATTTGAAATGTTGTTTTTAGATGAAGAACCATTGAAAATAATAAAAAGTATAAATGCTAATACTATTAAAGGAACTCCTAATTTTATGGCAATTTGTTTATATTTTAATAAATAATCCATTTCAATTGCCTACTAATATAACTAAAGATGTTTTATGATTTTTCATTAAAGATTTATCTTTTATGGAAATAGCTTTTTTATTTTTGACAGTTAGGTTTAAAAATAGCTTTTCATCAATATTTTTAATATCATCTAAAGCAATCACATCATATAAATATGCACTGTATATCTTACCTTTAAACACAAATTTAGGAGTAATGAGCATATTATTTATATTTAAGGCTTTAGGATTTACTTTTAATTTATCGTAATTTTCAATTGCTTCATTTAAAAAAATATTTTTAATAATTTCTTTTGCAATTTTTCTAGTAGAATCCATTTCAAATTTTAGAATATTTTTATTTTTATTTTGGATATTTTGGATAAAGTAAGTTTTTGCAGAAACGGGTTTAGGTTCAATAGTAAAACTATATGTTCCATCAACAGTTGATATAAACAATTCACTAGTTTTGCTATTTGAATAATCAATATCTAATATTTGTTCTTGTTTGTCTTGAATTTCGACTTTTAATACTGGCTTGAATTTTATAAATACAGATTTATTTGCTTTATAAATATCAACATTTTTTTCTTTAGAAAAAATAGGTTCAGCATTTATATCACTATCAAATATTATCCTATTCCAACTATCATTACTTAGTTTAAGATTTAAAATCTCACCATGATAACTTATTGTTTCAGTTGCATTTATTGTAATTGCTAACACTATATTTGCAATAAATAATAGTTTCTTTTTCATTTTAATTTCTCCACTCCTAAATTTTTAATTCTAAAATATGTTCCATACTTAACCATGTAATTAACAGTCAACATAATGGTTTCGTATCCATCGTTATTTCCACTTTTGAGCGTTTGTCCAGAAACTCTTCTCTCTCTAACACCTTTTATTTTAATTATTTTTAATTTTTGATCAACATCAATATTGCTAACATAAAAAATTTGTGTTATTTTATTTCGAATAATATAAGTTGCTTCGAGTTTTAAATCTTTTTTAATTTCATCAAAATATGAGCTTTCAACCATAGGCAACAAATGTAATAGTTGCTCATTTGCATTTGCATAAGTAATATTTTGAGTTAAATTACTTATATAATGTGCAAAATGATTTAATTTTTCTAAATCTTCAAATCCATCACTTATTATTTCATCTTTATTAGTAGGATAAGGAGATTTTAAAATAGTTTTTTGATTCATAGCAAAAAATAAAATTGCTCCCGTAAGCACAACTATAACAATTAGTTGAATTATGTTTACAGCAACCATTTTGTTATATTTATATTTATTTTCATCCAATTCATTTTCATATTGTTTATAATTCATTTTAAATTCCTGTAAATTCTTTCATATAGCTTTTTGGAAAAAGAGTAGGATTGTTTACGCCAAAATAATAAGCTAAATGATATTTGAATGATTTAACCTTTGTTGCTTTTAATTCATGCAACCAAAGCATCCCTTTGTATCCACCATAAATAATTACACCCATAAATCCAAGTTTTAACTGTTCTTGAAACACATATACGACTAACACAGAAAATAAAAGTATTGAAACTTCTTCTAATTCATAATTTCCGATCATAAACACATTTTTAATGTGTTTATGTATATAGATGTAACTGCTTTCTTGTTGCATTAGAAAATTGCACCTGAAATTCCAGTTGCAACAGCTCCTAAAGAACCAATACCCACACCTATTGCACCAAAAGGCAATGCTTTGTTCGTGTCACCTGTTTCTTTATAAACACCGATTGATTTCCATAAAAAACCAACTGTTAATATAGCAGCAACATAAGTATCATTTAATGCCCCATCTATTTTGTCAAAAATAGGTTTAGCTCCATATGCATCTCCAGTTCCTGCAAAACTATCTATTGCCATTACAATTACTAATATTGTTAGAAGAGTAATCTTTTTCATTCAAATTCCTTTTTGTGATTTATGTAATTATTACTTAAAAGATATTAAGTATAACTTATACATAATAAGAATTTAAAATGAATTTGTATAAACTGTTGACATGAACACAAAAGAACTAATAAAAAAAAATCTAGGTATTAACATTAAAGAGTTTGCAATTTCAAACGGATTTGATTTAGATACACTGAATAATTTGCTATTTGGCAGAACAAAAGGTAATAGGGAAGGAACACAAGCATATGAAATTAAACAATTTTTAATTTTACATGGCTTATATGTGGAAGAAAATGAAAAAGAAGAAATAAAAATAGATACAAAGAAAATGAAAAACCCATTACTAGAAAATTTCTTTTTACTTAAATTGAATACAAAACTATCAGAAAATTTAACATATAAAGACATAGTAAAATATACACATAAAAAAGTACCTGCTATATTAGAATTATATTTTGATACAACAGTTCAAGATTACACCAAAGACCTTTATTTTCTTGATAAAAAAATTAATGATAAAGATTTCAGTCAATTTTGTTTTGGAACATCAGATGGAAGTAGAATTGGCAGTAAAGCCTATTATATAAAGCAAAAACTTATTAAAGACGGGATAATTCCTTCAATAACTCTCAAATAATAGTAAATAATCATCTTTTTAAATATTAATTCGTATCTTATTTAAAATATACGCTTATTTGTTTAAATATACATATATTTTTACAAATAACTATACTTTAATTTTTTTATACACTTATTATATAAAATACATATCTTTTTAATAAAATATACATTCTTTTATTAAAATTTACATACTTTTATTAAAATATATGTAAATGTAAGTTATACTTAACATAAGTTAAGCTAAAATACTTTTATAAATAAGGAGATAAAAATTATGAACAATAAAACAATCGCAATAACTAATTCAAAAGGAAGTGTAGGCAAAACACCAATCGCTTTTAATTTAGCAAAAGATTTGAAAATGAAAATTGAAACTAATGATAAATCTGCTTTGATTGGTTGTTATAAAGAGCATACAATTTTAACAAACGATTTAACATTTGAAGCTAACACACTTTATGATTGTGGAGGGTTTGCAGCATCTGGTGTACTTAATATTGTAAAGCAAGTTAATATTGTGATTGTTCCAGTATTTAATGACCCATCTTCTTTAATACAAACAAAAGATACATTGAAACAACTTTTACCCATTGCAAAAAATATTATTATAATAACCACTAAAACAGAAAATAAAGATGCTGTATTTATAGAAAATAGTATTGAAAAAAAATATCCTGGACTAATTTATTTTAATTTACCTTTAACTAAAGCTTTTAATCACTCTTTAAAAAGAGGGAAAACAATTAAAGAATTAGTTGAAACAGATAAAACTCAAGATAATTGGTTTGGTGAATATGTAAGAAATTATTATTTACCTTTACTTAATTTTATTAATGAAAATTTGAAGGCAAAAGCATGAACAATGAAATAGATTTTGATATTATTGAAGATGTTGAATTTAATACTTTTATTGAACAGGATAAAAAGGCAAACTTTTTAAACAAAAGAAAAAAAATCTTAAAAGGGACAATAGAAGAAAAAACTGAACGAATTGGCTTAAAATTCACTCTTATTTATAAAGAAGATTTAGAGAAGTATAAAACAACATTAGGAGTTAAAACTTTTAATGCTCTTTTGTATAAATTGATTGAATTAGGAAAAGAACAACACAAAAAACAACTCAAAAAAATACTTAAAAACAAGGAGAATCAAAATGATTAAAACAATTCATATACAAACGACTAATTTAGAAGACAATGGGTTAAAAGCAAGTTGGCTCGATGGTAATGCTAAAGCAAATAATAAAACAATAGTAGATGGAGAACATCTTGCAAAAGAGATAGAGAAACAAGTTACTTTCCTTGTAAGAGAAGGTTATCAAATATTAAATATCTTACCAATTACATCTGAAAAAGTTGAAGCTCACAGTTTAAGGGCAACCTTTACATCAAGCGTAATTATTACAGGAATAAAAACTAAATGATATTAATATAAAATCCTCACTAAAAACTCTAATAAGCCTTTATTCGTTCGTAAAAGTGTTGAGACGCATGAACTTGGCCACACAAACGCAAGAGCATTTGGCCAGTTGAGTAGTTAAAAAGTATTCTTGCGATATTGTATCATAAGTGGCCAAGTGTTTTATTTTTTTGCTAAATATTCTCTC